>DAOLDC010000001.1:0-50248 GCA_035327525.1 Minisyncoccota bacterium
TTTTTTCCTTGACCTTTTGTAATTTATCTTTAATATTAAATAAAAGAAAAACTTTTTTATCAAAATCTTTTTTATCAAAAATTTACTTATTCAAAACCTACTTACTTATGACACAAAGCGAAGCACTAAATATTCTCAAAACCGGAGCAAATGTTTTTTTGACTGGTGAACCCGGAAGCGGAAAAACTCACACAATAAACGAATATATAAAATATCTGAATCAACACCATATTGATCCTGCCATTACTGCTTCGACTGGAATCGCGGCAACTCATATCGGTGGAATTACAATTCATTCATGGAGCGGTATCGGTATAAAAAATTCTTTGAACAAATACGATTTGGACAAAATTTCATCAACGGAATATGTCAGCAAGAGAATTCGTCGAACGCATGTTCTAATTATTGATGAAGTCTCTATGTTATCTGGCAAAACTCTTTCAATGGTTGATGCTGTTTGTCGTGAAGTTAGGCAGGACAATAGTCCGTTTGGTGGATTACAAATAATTTTTGTTGGAGATTTTTTTCAATTACCGCCAATTATGAAAAATAATTCGTCTGGGAATAATTCGTCTGGAAATAATTCCTATGACAATAATTCATCCGATAATTATTACGATAGTAATTTTGAAACAGAAGGTCGACAAAACCGATTGATAGACGAATTGCCCGACTCGCGTTTTGCTTGCGATTCGCCAGCTTGGCAGAATGCAAAACCAGTCATCTGTTATTTGACAGAACAGTATCGTCAGGATGATTCAGTTTTTACTTCTATTCTTTCATCAATTCGCAAAAATAATTTTACAGAAGAACATCTGATTCATATCGAAAAAAGAAAAATTATTCACAGTAATGCACCAACCGGAATCCCAAAACTTTTTTCACATAACGTTGCAGTTGATCAGGTGAATGATGATACTTTGGAAAAAATAAATAGTGAGAAAAAATTTTTTGAAATGACAATGCATGGTCCGATGCCGTTGGTTACAGCATTGATAAAAGGTTGCTTGTCACCAGAAAAACTTGCCCTAAAAATTGGCGCGTCAGTAATGTTTACAAAAAATAATCCACGAGAAGGCTATATCAATGGCACACTTGGCACTGTAACTGGTTTTTCTAGAACCAGTCTGCAACCATTAGTCAAAACCGTTCACGGCGCAACGATAGAAGCATCTCCGCTGGAATGGACAATAGAAGAGAATGGATCTGTAAAAGCAAAAATAACTCAGCTACCACTGCGATTGGCTTGGGCGATTACTGTTCATAAAAGTCAGGGAATGAGTTTGGACGCAGCCGTTATGGATTTATCAAAAGTATTTGAATATGGCCAAGGATATGTGGCATTGTCACGCGTTCGTCGATTGTCGGGTCTGCATTTGCTTGGTTGGAATTCTCGCGCTTTTCAAGTACATCCAGAAATTTTGGAAAAAGACGAATCGTTCAGATTTTTGTCAGATAATGCAGAAAATGAATTTGGAAAAATTTCAAAAAAAGAACTGTCAAAAATGCACAAAGATTTCATAAAGTTTTGCGGAGGCAAAAAATGATTTTGTTTACAAATTTGTGACGCTCCAATTTTCTCGCGAATAATATTTGTGTGAATAATATTTGCGCGAACAATATCCGTGCTATAATTAGTGCATGGGAAAAGGAGATCACAGAGAAAGAAAAGAAAAAAAGAAACCAAAAAAGTCAGCAAAGTAAAAGTGACTTTTTGATTGTTTCAATTTATGAAAAAACAGAGTCAAAACTTTGATGTAATTATTATTGGTGGTGGCGCATCAGGAATGATGGCTGCTGGCGTCGCCGGACAGAATGGCGCAAAAGTTTTGCTATTAGAAAAAAATCCGAAGCTAGGTGAAAAATTAAAAATAACAGGCGGTGGCAGGTGTAATATTACAAATGCCGAATTTGATAATCGAGTTCTACTAAAAAAATATGGCGAAGGCGAGCAGTTTTTTTATTCTGCATTTGACCAGTTCGGTGTAAAAGATACTTTTGAATTTTTTGAGTCAAAAAAATTACCAATAATCGTTGAAGCTTCAAAAAGAGCTTTTCCGGCATCACAAAAAGCGCTTGACGTTTTTCTTGTATTAGAAAAAGTTTTGAAAGACAATAATGTGGTTATCAAAAGTAATTCAAAAATCATTTCTATAAATTCTGATGGCAACAAAATTTCCTCAGTTACAGATTCTGATGGTACAAATTATGTGGCAAATAATTATATTCTCGCAACCGGCGGACAGTCTCATCCCGAAACTGGATCAACAGGCGACGGATTTTTTTGGCTAAAAAAACTTGGACATACTGTCGTTGCGCCAACTCCGTCAATTGTTCCGCTTTCTGTCAAAGAGAAATGGGCAACATCACTATCCGGTAACAGTTTGGAATTTGTCCGAATCGACTTCTATGTAAATGGTCAAAAAAAGTTCAAGAAAAAAGGCAAAATACTTTTTACCCATTTTGGAATATCTGGTCCTATGATTTTGAATAGTGCAAAAAAAGTTGATGATTTATTACACGAAGGAATTGTAACTGCAACTATTGATATGTATCCAGAATTGGATCATGGCGCACTAGAGCAAAAAATCATAAAAATTTTTGACTCAAACAAAAACAAAATGTTAAAAAATATTTTTTCAGAAATTGTAGAGCCTGGCACAAAAGATGTAATACTTTCTCTTTTACCAAAAATCGATTCTGCAAAAAAAGTTCACAGTGTAACAAAAGAGGAACGCAAACAAATCGTTTTTTTATTGAAAAATTTGCCACTGACTATCAACGGCTTGATGGGTTTTGATAGAGCAGTCGTAGCGGATGGCGGAGTAGTTTTGACAGAAATTGACACAAAAACAATGAGATCAAAATTATTCAAAAACTTATTTATTACTGGCGATTTACTGCATGTCAACAGAATGTCTGGTGGATATTCATTGCAATTATGTTGGACGACTGGTTTTGTTGCAGGAAAAAATGCGGTAATGAACTCTGATAATAGCGTGGCGGGAAATGCGAGCTAACAAATGAGCAATAGACAAGCTGGCAACCACACCGATCAATAATTGAATCGACAACGTAGCCAACATTGTTTTCCTTGACCTTTTTCGATATATCTTTAATATGTAAAACAAAGAGTGATCTTTCAAGAAAGGAAGTTATAATAATGAATGGTGATAATAAAATAGAAGCAACTGACGTGAACATCAAATCAATAACAAAAATGCCGACACCGGATGAACTAAAGGAAATGTATCCGCTTTCGCAGGAGGTTTTTGAAAAAGTTGTATACTCTTCAAGGGAAGCAATCAAATCAATCATCTCCGGTGAGGACAAAAGATTCTTGGTATTTGTTGGTCCATGTTCTATTCATAATGTTGAAGAGGCATATGAATATGCAAAACGACTGAAAAACCTGCAGGCCGTCTTTGGCGACAAGATTTTGATTGTGATGCGCGTCTGTTTGGACAAACCTCGCTCTGGTCGTGGCTGGGCTGGATTCTTTCAGGATCCAGGACTCAATCAGTCCAGAAACATTGATGAGGGCTGGAAAAAAGGTCGGGAACTTTTGATAAAAATTCTTGAGCTTGGTATTCCAGTATCGATGGAACTGTTGGATGCTGATGCTTGTCAAAACGTCGATGACTGCATTTCTTATTGGTGGATTGGTGCCAGAACGGTCACATCACAACGCCTGCGAGAAATCGCAAGCGGCTTGTCGACACCGGTCGGCTTCAAAAATCCAACAAACGGCAAAATTGCTGATGCGATCGATGCAATGGAAACCGCATGGCACGAAGCCGCATTTATTGCGACCAGTGGCAACGGTAATCGTTGCGAGTATCGCACATACGGCAACAAATACAGCAACCTGATTCTTCGCGGATCGGACAGTGGCCCAAATTATGGACCAGAACATGTTGCTGATGCGGTTGCCAAATTGGTACATCGCAATCTGCCAAGTCGAATTCTAATCGACGTCTCGCATGCCAATTCCGGCAAAGATTATCGCAAACAACGCGAAGTTATTGCTGATATTGGAAAGAGGGTTGCTGCTGGCGAAAGTTATATCGCAGGCTTTCTCTACGAAAGCTATTTGGAGGAAGGCAACCAGAAATTGCCAAAAAATGTTTCTGATATCAAGCCAAACATATCAGTAACGGATGGTTGTGATAGTTTCGAAACTACACAACAACAACTACAATCTCTCTACGAGATTTTGTAAAAATCAGTTTCCTCAACTGATTTACGATCACCGATCAACTTGACCCGCGTGCAATGCGCGGGTTTTTTCTTTGTTTTTAATTTATAATTATGTATTATGAAGCTTGAAATATATGAATAATAATAAAGACAAAAATAACGACACAACGTGGGGAAAAGTTGCTAATTGGTATGATGGATATTTGAATGATCCAGATTCATATCAAGCAAAAGTAATTTATCCAAATTTGTTTCGTCTTTTGAATTTGAAAACTTCTGATTCTGTCCTAGAAATTGGTTGCGGGCAAGGATATTTTTTGAATAAATTTTATTCACATGCAAAAAATTTGACCGGTATAGATATTGGTCAGGAACTGATCGATATTGCAAAGAGTAAAAATAAAAATATAAATTATATAGTTTGTAGCGCAGACGATGAAAACATTTTGCCGGAAAAAAGTTTTGATATTATAACTATTATTTTGGCGTTACAAAATATAAAAAATCTAGATGCGGTTTCAAAAAATGTTTCCAGGCTTTTGAAAAAAGATGGTAGAGCATATATTGTTCTAAATCATCCAACATTCAGAATCCCGCAACATAGCGACTGGGGTTTTGATGAAAAGAAAAAAAATCAATATCGAAAAATTGATGCCTATCTCAGCCAATTGGAAATTCATATTGATATGAATCCTGGCGCTGAATTTTTGGCTTCAAATTCTGCAAGCAGAAGAACAACAAAATTTCTGGATAAAAAACAATTTACAAAATCATTTCATAGATCACTACAAGTCTATTCAAAATCTTTTGTCAAAAATAATTTGGTAATTTCAAAGATTGAGGAATGGATTTCCCACAAAAAAAGCAAATCAGGTGCGCGTGCTGATGCTGAAGATTTGGCTCGCAAAGAAATCCCAATGTTTATGTGTCTTGAACTAAAAAAATATGAAATTTTATGATGTCAAATTGTGGAAGAGGAAATACATTGATCTGTGGACAATTCCACATTTCTTGATCGGAGTTATTTTTGCTTTTGTTGCAATAATAGAAAATTTTTCAGTATTTAATAGTTTTTATTTATTGGTTGCGTTGGCGGTTTTGTGGGAACTATTTGAGGTCAAATATAATTTGACGGAACCATTTACAAATAGAATTGTGGATGTTTTTGCCTCTATAACTGGATTTTATTTTGCGGTAGTGTTGATTGATTATTTTGACCCGCAAGGCGATTTATTCAGAAACATATTATATTTTTTGATGATTATCTATGTTGTTAGCAATATTATTGGTTGGTTATGCAAACATCTACGAGATTCAAAAGGAGGAGACAATTCACTCTAAATTCGCCCTAATTTTGCCCTAAAATTATTATAAACTTATTCTAAAATTTTCTATTGCTTTTTGTTATGCTATAATTTAATAATTATGACAATTCAAGAAAAAATAAAAGAAGATATAAAATCCGCAATGAAGGCACGGGACGAAGTTCGACTTTCTGTTTTGAGAGGACTTTCTGCAAGTTTTATAAATGAGTTAGTAACACTCAAGAGAACTCCGCAGGACAAATTATCAGATGAGGAAGCATTAAAAGTAATAACTAGGGCGTCAAAACAGAGAAAAGATTCAATAGAACAATTCGAAAAAGGTGGTAGACCAGAATTGGCTGAATCGGAAAAGTCCGAGCTAAAAATTATAGAAGAATTTCTACCAACACTGATGTCTGAACAGGATATTCGTGCATATGTTTTGGCAAAAAAAGACGAAATGGGCATAAATTCAAAAGAGCAATTTGGACAATTTATGGGAGCAGTAATGTCTGGGTTAAAAGGCAAGGCTGACGGTGGATTGGTCAAAAAAATAATAGAAGAAAGTTTGTAATTGATTTTTTAAAATAAACAAAAATGGAAATAATTTTGATAATACTGATTGCTGTTCTAGTAATAATTAACGTTGCTATCGTTTTTTTGTTTATTCGAAAAAAAGAAACTCCGAAAGATGAGGGCAGTATGCAATTATTATTGCAACATTTAAACGACCTGAATCGCACAGTGGATCAAAAAATCAGTGAATCTGGCAAGGAAATGCGTCAATCTATTCAACATCAGACCAGTGAATCCCAAAAAATAATTAGAGATGTTACTGAACGCCTGACAAAATTGGATGAAACAAATCGACAAGTTCTAGGATTTTCTGATCAATTGAAAAAACTCCAAGACACTCTAACCAATCCCAAACAGCGCGGAATTCTGGGTGAGTATTTTCTGGAAGAAACTCTCAAAAATGTTTTGCCACCAAATTCCTATCAAATGCAATATAAATTCACAAATGGTGAGATTGTCGACGCGGTAGTTTTTGTTAAAGAAAAAATTATTCCAATTGACTCAAAATTTTCTCTAGAAAATTATCAGAGATTGATAGAAGAAACAGATCCAATTCGTCGCGAAGAAATTCAAAAACTTTTCAAAGAAGATCTGAAGCGTCGAATAGATGAAACTGCAAAATATGTTCGACCGAACGAGAATACGATGGACTTTGCCTTTATGTTTATCCCTTCGGAATCTATTTATTATGATTTACTAATTAACAAAATCGGCACCACAAAAGTCTCTACCAGAGATTTGATCGAATACGCTTTCAAAGAAAAAAAAGTTGTAATTGTTTCGCCAACTAGTTTTTTGGCTTATTTGCAAACTGTTTTGCAAGGTTTACGAGCAATGCAAATCGAAGAGTCAGCAAAAGGTATTCGCAAAAAAGTCGAAAGTCTAGCAAAACATATTCTGAGCTATGATGATTATCTAAAAAAATTGGGAGGTCATTTGTCTACAACAGTAAATACCTACAATACTGCCTACAAAGAGTTCAAAAAAATTGATAAAGATGTGGTAAAAATTACCGACAAGGGTGGTGAGATAGAAGTATTAGAAATTGCCAAACCAGAATCAGATCAAATCGATTAGGCCTTGCAAAAACTACATATTTCGTGTAATATTCTAATTTACAAATTCACATGGAAAAAACAACCAAAAAAACAACTGCCACTGACAAATTAGCCGTTATTAGAACTGGTGGCAAACAATACGTCGTAAAAGAGGGCGATATCCTGAAAATCGAAAAATTAGATGCAAAAAATGTTTCAAAAGACAAAAAAATAATCTTTTCTGATGTCTTGATGGTGTCTGATTCTGAAAAAACAGAAATTGGAACTCCAAACGTAAAGTCAGAAGTTACTGCCGAACTAATCGAAGAAGGTCGCAACAAAAAAGTTGTTGTAATTCACTATCGCGCAAAATCTCGCCATTTCAAAAAAGCTGGTCACAGACAACCATTCATGAAGATCAAGGTTACAAAAATCGCCTAAATTCTGAGATCGCCAAAATCCTGGAATCGCTCAAATTCCGAAAAACTTCTCCACAAAATACCGACAGAAAAGTCGGTTTTTTAATTTGAATTCTGTTATAATATATTCAAAGTAAATTTTTTATATGAAACTTAAATTATTTTTCTACATAGCATTTGTCGTTGTAATATTTTTTTCGACTACCAGTGATGCATTTGCCGCAACATACTATTGGGTTGGAACAGAAGGTGGTAATGTCAGTGTAAAAGAAAATTGGAATACCGCCGCAGCGGCTTGTAGTGGTACTGGTAACGCACCAAGCGTATTGACTGGTGATATATTTATATTTACCTCATCATGCACAACTAGTCCATCTATAAATGCTAACTGGAATATTGCTGGACTAACAATGCAATCTGGATATTCTGGTACAATCAGTATCGGTTCTAATACACTGAATTCTACCGGCTCAATAACTATTTCTGCTGGAACTTTTAATTTGAATTCTGGAACAATTATTTTTTCTGGGCAAACGACTAAAACACTAACAATAAGTGATCCAAGTTACTTTAATGCTGGAACTGGAACAGTTACCGTGAATGGAAGAAATATAACCTTCAATACTAATAATGTAGATTTTTACAATCTAACAACTAGTCAGGAAAGCGGGTCGTATTCACTTACAATCACATCAGGCACCAGTATTAATGTTTTGAATAATTTAGATCTCGGAGTTGGTGGAGTTGGTTTAGGAACAATAAATGCCAAAGGAAACGTTTCGCATATTACTGGCAGTAGTACGACTAATACTGCTACTATTAATATTAACGGCACATCAGCACAATCAGTAGTTTTCAATGGTGGAACCGCGTCAAATGTAACAATAAATAATTCTAACGCAACTGTTGCATATAATGGTACTACAACTTTTCGTGCACTAACTATTAGTGCAATGTCTGGTTCTATCAATCTTGGTTCGCACAATATGTCTGTACAATCTCTGACACAATCAGCTGGTGGAATAAATGTGGGATCAGGAACATTTACATCCACTGGTGCCGTTAATATATCTGGTGGAACCTTTAACACAAGTGAAAATAATTCTGGAGATTTTATAGCAACTAGCACATTTACAATATCTGGCGGAACATTTCACACAACATCTGGAAATAATACTTTTAATCACGACTTTACACAGTCAGGCGGAACAATTAATGCGTCGCTTGGTACAATTATCCTCACTGGAGCACATAGAACAATCGATGTGTTGAATGATTTGGAGATAAACAATCTTACTATTTCACATATAATAAGTAACAATAGAACAATAGCTTCTGGGGACGTTTTGGTTGTTAATGGAAATTTGATTCTTGATAGTGGCAGAGTCACAGGTAATATAACCGCAAAAGGTAATGTTACTGTAAACTCAAACTTTGTCTCAACCACAGGAACAGTTACATTAGAAAGTAATGGAACATCCGATGCAAAAAGCGCCATTTTTAATGGTGGAACGGCACCTGGTATGGTTTTTAATAATCCACACATTACCGCATCATTCACGGCCAGCTCGACGATAAATAGTATTACTATGTCCACTGGAACACTTAATATTAACTCACATAATTTAAGTGTTAATGCAGCATTTACACAATCTGGTGGTAACTTCAATACCTCCGAAAATAATTCTGGAGATTTTTCTGTTACCGGAGTATTTACAATATCCGGCGGAACATTTCACACAACATCCGGAAATAATACCTTTAATAATAATTTTATTCAAACAGGCGGAACAATTAATGCATTACTCGGAACTGTAACTTTTACTGGAGGAAGTAGTGTTGGTAGAAGTTTGGATATATTAGAAGTTATTGTGGTAAATAATTTAGTGATTAATCATGAAAATCAAGGCAGAAGAGAAACCGCTTCTGGAGACAAAATAATTGTAAATGGTAACGCAGCACTGATTAGAGGAACATTATCCGGGATCGTTGAATTAAAAGGTGATTTAGTAATTGGTCCAGTATGGAATGGAACTAATGTTTTTAATACTGCAACATACAGTTTTGTTGGAACAAATCCGCAATCAATATCAAATTCATTATCAGATAGCTTTACATCAGGTCAGGTTACAATTAGTAATGGATCTGAAGTTTCTCTAACATCTAATGCAATAATTACAAATTTTAACATCGCAGATGGTGGTATATTTAATATTGGTCAATATAACTTCACATCAACTACTTTTGCAATAGATTCTGGTGGAACACTTGTTTTGACTGGTGAGGGAACTGTTACAACCCCAACAATTGCATCTGGTAGTACAATCAGATATACCGGATCAGGTGATTTATTTATCAAACATTCATGGGAATATCAGAATTTAGAAATAGTTGGTAATTCTTCAAACACAGCATATTTTACTGCTGGCCAAACAGTAACAATATCTGGCAACACCACAATGCGTGGAGAAGCTGATTCGTTATTGCATCTAAGGTCTACGATTGAAGGTGAGCAATGGGGAATCAATCCTCAAGAAGACAGAGATATACAATATGTAAACGTAAAAGATTCTAATAATATAAATATAACTGTAATCGAGGCCACAGACAGTGAGGATGCTGGGAACAATATTGGATGGAATTTGAGTATTTTGGCACCACAACTGATCAGAATTACTGCGTCTGGTAGACATGTGACAAATATCAGTTTGGAATCTGGCGATATAGTCGATCAATATATTGGTGGCGTTTTCAGTCTTTTTCAAGAAGATGGAGCAAGTACCATCGAGTCGATTACACTTACTCAGGTTGGTAGTTTGAGTGGTGAATATTTGAGTGATATAAAAATTGAATATTTCGAAATTGGTGGTTCGGATTTTTGCGCTACAGAAGTTCCGGAAGGGACAAGTACATTTGGAACACTAGGTGGTGTTGTGGGTGCGCAAAATATTATGGAAATAACAACTGCTGAGCCACTGGAGTTTGGCAACAATAATAGATTGTGCTTTTATATTTTTTATTCAATAGAAACAGGCACAGAACCAGACATTTTCTTTGCCGGCAAATCTATCAAATTCCAAATTACTGATGCTGATAGTATTGTGTTAGTTGGTGAAGAGGAGGAGCTACCAGAAATCAGTCTAGGTTCAACACCATTATCAATCCCAGGATTTACAATAATTTCACAATCTGGAGTCAGCACACTAACGCTGAGAAATAGTGAAGGCGTC
This sequence comes from Minisyncoccota bacterium, assembly GCA_035327525.1. GTDB lineage: Bacteria > Patescibacteriota > Minisyncoccia > Phycocordibacterales > JAACPR01 > JAKLEX01. The sequence goes on from DAOLDC010000001.1 coordinate 10,767, forward strand.
ACAATATTTTTTGTCGATGAAGGTGTTTTGTATCGACAAAATAATAGTAATGAAAAAAGACGCATCACCTCAAAAGATATTGTTGTTGACGCGGTAGTTTTCAAACATCTCAATAGTTCCAAACCAGACGAGCCAGCAAATATTCAAATCGAATTATTATTGAGTCACAGAAACACAAATTATTCTGGTGCACCAATTAGACAATACTTCAAGACAACTGTTACAATGAGGAGGTAAAAAATATGTCAAAAAATAGTTCAAAAAACAAAAGAGGTTTTGTGGCACTAACATCTGTTATTCTGATCAACGCAGTGCTACTTTTTGTTGTTAGTAGTATCTCTTTTCAGACAATAGATGAGGGTCAAGTCACAACTGCCCACGAACAATCGCTAAAATCTCGTTATGTGGCGAATGCCTGTGCAGAATATGCACTAATGCAGATTGCTAATGATTCTGAATCTATTGCCACAGATGCTGAAGTCGATTCTGATGAGTTGGATGGTAATAATTGTACTTATAGTATTTCAGGAAATTATCCAAACAAGACAATAGAAATTACAAGTTCTGTCGGTCAAAATAATTTTACCTCAAAAATCCAGATAGTTGTCACAACAACAATACCATTTATTGAAATTGCTTCTTGGAACAATTTTTCTACAGATTTTTAATAAAAAGATAGTCACACTAATGATTTTTTGCTAAAATAAATAAATATTATGCAACAGGACAAAAAAACAGATTTATCTCACAAAACAGAATTATCTGAAATAAAATCAGTAAATAAAAAAATGCCCGCGTTAACAAAATCAGAAACACCAAAATTCAAAAGCCCATTCGACACTTTTTTTCGAAAGAGAATTGATACTGCCTTTGGAATTGATATTTCTGATAGTTCCATAGAATTGATGGAATTCAAGGCGTTTTTTTCACACAAACCTAGATCTTATTCCAGAGTACATTTGGAAAAAGGAATTGTCGAAAAAGGCAAAATTCTCGAAAAAGATATTCTAGAGCAAAAACTAAAAATACTATTACAAAGTGCAAAACCAAAAAAAGTTTCGACAAATAGAGTAATTATGTCACTACCCGAGGCACAAGTTTTTACCTGGAGTACTGCTATCAATAAATCTATATCTGGAGACGAACTAAAAAACAAAATTTTCGAAGAGGCAAAAAAGTTTATTCCTCTTGATTTCAAAAAAATATATTGGGATTATGTTACATACCAAATTCCAAAAAAAGATTTACAATATGTTACCTTTGTTGGAATTAGTCAGGATGTACTGAATGATTATGTTGAGGTTGCACACAGACTTGGTTTGGAAATAGTTGATTTTTCTCTTGTTTCTATGTGTTTAGGAAAAGTTTTTTTGCCGCCAATAGAAAAAGATACTCATGTTATTTTGGACATCGGAGGAGAAAAGAGCAATATTACAATTTTTGAGGGAAATACATTATTAAAATTATCCGCAACTATTCCTGTCGCTGGTTACATGTTCAATAAAGAAATTTCACAAGGTATGGGAATAACAGAACTGGAAGCAGAGGAAATGAAAATCAAATTTGGTACAGGAGAAGGCGCTCCAGCACAATATACAGAGTCAATCAATAAAATTCTGAAAAAACTTATAGACGAAGTCAAAAAAAGTATCAAATACTACGAGGACAATTCCGGTGAAACTGTAGATGCAATATATTTGACCGGTGGTAGCTCAATGCTAATTGGTTTGAATTCTTATATAGAAAACGCTACTGGTATCAAAATCAAGCAAATGAATAGCTTGCCATTTATTTCAAAAAGCAGTGTTTTTGAAAAAGAAATTAATTTGAATTTATTTATGAATGCAGTTGGATTAGCGCTCCTTGGAATTACAAAAAATTCAAATGCAATTTCATTCCGAAAAAAAATATTAATTGGAGATAACAAAAAAAGTTTTTTCCAAATTATCAAAACTGGAAATTTTGATAAGCAAAAAATGATTTTTTCTTACACACACGTTGTCTACGGTAGTTTGACATTGCTTGTAATTATTTTGATAACAATTTTCACTTTGATGTGGTTGGAGTTGTAATTTTGCCGTTTTTTCGGTATCTTTATGTAATATGTCACTATCAATCGGAATCGTCGGCCTACCAAACGTAGGGAAATCTACTTTATTTAACGCTCTTACAAAAAAATCTGTTTCAGCAGAGAATTATCCTTTTTGCACCATTGATCCATCTGTTGGTGTAGTTGCTGTTCCGGATTCCAGATTGTACAAATTATCAGAGATGTCAAAATCAGAAAAGACAATCCCAGCAATCGTCGAATTTACAGATATTGCGGGACTAGTAAAAGGCGCTTCTGCCGGAGAAGGACTTGGCAACAAATTTCTGTCACATATTCGTGAAGTTGATGCAATAGCCGAAGTCATTAGAATTTTTGAGGACGACAACATTGTACATGTTCATGGAAAAATCGATCCACTGTCTGATGTTGAAGTTATAAATTTGGAACTCATTCTTGCTGATAGAGAAACAGTTTCAAAAAGATTGCAAAGTGTCAGCAGAGATGCTCGAACTGGAAAAAAAGAATTTGTACTGGAAAAAGAAGCATTGGAAAAAATCGACAAAGCACTCGAATCTGGAAAATTGGCAAATACAGTCGAATTGTCAGAGGAAGAAAATTCTGTAATTGATGGATTGCATCTATTATCACGAAAACCAATTTTGTATGTTCTGAACAAAAAAGCTGGTGGAAAAAATCTTGATGAATCAGACGATGCAGAAAAAAAAGCTCAATATCAAAAAATTCTGAACTTTTTTGATGAAACAGGATCAAATTATGTAATAGTTGATGCAAATTTCGAATCTGAAATAAAGGATTTGAATGATTCAGAAAAAATCGAATTTCGTAATGATGGTGGAGTGAGCTACAGCATTGATGAATTAATAAAAAAAGGCTATGAAACATTGGATTTGATAACTTATTTTACAACAGGAGAAAAAGAAACTCGCGCATGGACAACAAAAAGGAATTCAACAGCACCCGTCGCTGGTCGAGCCATTCACTCCGATTTTCAAGAAAAATTTATTCGAGCAGAAGTTATACATTGTGATGAGTTGTTATCATTTGGTTCATATCATGCCGCTAGAGAAAAAGGCAAAGCTAGAACAGAAGGAAAAGAATATATTGTAAAAGACGGCGATGTAATAGAGTTTAAAATTTAGAATTGTTATAATTATAAAAAATGAAAGATCACTATGATCACAAAAAAATAGAAGCGAAATGGGCAACCACTTGGCAGAAAAACAAAACATTCAAAACCGCAGACTCTGTTTCTGGAAAAGATAATGAATTTATTCTTGTTGAATTTCCATATCCGTCTGGTGATTTGCATGTTGGTCACTGGTACGCATTTGCTGTTACAGATATTTATGCAAAATTTCGTAGATTAAACGGCAAAAATGTTTTGTTTCCGATTGGATTTGATTCATTTGGATTACCAGCCGAGAACGCTGCCATAAAAAGAGGATTAGATCCAAAAAAATGGACATATTCAAATATTGAATCAATGAAAAAACAGATGATTTCAATGGGCGCATCTTTTGACTGGGATAGACAAGTAACAACTTCCGACACAGAATATTACAAATGGACTCAGTGGATTTTTACAAAAATGTTTGAAAAAAACCTTGCTTACAAGAAAAAAGCATTAGTGAATTGGGATCCTATCGACAAAACTGTTTTGGCAAACGAACAGGTTATGCCTGATGGAACAGCCGAACGGTCTGGTGCAAAAGTAGAAAAAAAAGAAATAGAGCAGTGGTTTCTAAAAATAACAAATTATGCAGACAGACTTGTTGATGATTTAGAGAATTTGGATTGGCCAAAAGAAATAAAGGAAATGCAAAAGAACTGGATCGGTCGTAGTAGTGGTGTTCAAATTTCTTTCAAAATAAAAAATTCTTCAGAAAAAATTGATGTTTTCACAACCAGAATTGATACAATTTTTGGTGTTTCGTATTTGGTTTTGGCGCCAGAAAATCCGTTAGTAGAAATTTTGATAAAAAATCAATCAAATTCATCAAGCGTGTCAAATTCATCGAGTGCGTCTATCGTATCTAATTCCGCCGAAATTTTGAAATATATAAAAGACGCAAAAAACAAAGACGAAATAGACAGGACTTCCTTATCAAAAGACAAAACTGGCATAAAAATAGAAGGAGTTTTTGCTATCAATCCAGTCAATAATGAGGAAATTCCGATTTTTGTTGCGGACTATGTTTTGGGAAATTACGGAACCGGTGCAGTTATGGCAGTTCCGGCACATGATGAAAGAGATTATGATTTTGCCAAAAAATTTGATCTACCAATAAGATGTGTTATTTCTCCAAATCAAACTGATACAGAAAATTTACCGCAATCAGAAAATTTTTGTTACACAGAAAAGGGTATTTTGATAAATTCAGGAAAATTCGACGGAATGGATTCTGATATTGCAATAAAAGAAATTACAAAAGAAATCAGTGGGGAATTCAGAAAAACCTACAAATTACGCGATTGGTCAGTTGGCCGACAGAGATATTGGGGTTGTCCTGTACCAATTGTTTATGACCCAAATGGCAAACCTCATGTAATTGAAGAAAAATATTTGCCATGGGAATTACCAGAGGATGTTGATCATACTCCGACTGGTGTATCACCACTTGCAAAATCAAAAGAACTATTAGAAAGAACAGAAAAAATCTTTGGAAAAGGTTGGACACCAGAACATGAAACCTTGGATACTTTTATCGACTCATCATGGTATTTTATTCGATATCTAGATCCAAAAAATTCAGAATCTTTGGCAGATATAGAAAAAATAAAAAATTGGTTGCCAATAAGTTTTTATTCCGGCGGAGCGGAACACACAACACTTCACTTATTGTATTCTAGATTTTTCTATAAGTTTTTGTATGACATTGGAATTGTTCCACAGTCAGAACCATACAAAAGAAGGTTGAACAGGGCATTAATTCTGGGACCAGATGGAAACAAGATGAGTAAGTCAAAAGGTAATGTTATTAATCCCGATGAAATCGTTGATAGGTTGGGTGCTGACACAGTCAGAACATATTTGGCATTTATTGGTCCATACAATGAATCTGGTTCATATCCTTGGGATACTAACGGGGTAGTTGGGGTTAGAAGATTTTTGGAGAGAGTTTTTAATTTATCAGATAATTTACATAATATATCAGACGAAAATGTTAGGGTTGAAATTAATAAATTAATTCAAAAAGCCACAAAAGATTATAATGCTCTAAAAATAAATACTGTTGTTGCGGGAATGATGGGATTTATTAATCTTGTCGAAAAAAATAAAATTTCTAAAAAAGATTTTGAGACTTTTTTGATAATTTTGTCATCATGCGCACCACATTTATCAGAAGAAATCTGGCAAAAAATTGGAAACACTGATTCAATTATGAATCAATCATGGCCAGTATTTGATGAAAAACTATTAGAGAATCAGCGGATAATTATTGGTGTCCAAATAAACGGAAAAGTTCGCGGAGAAATTGCGGTTTCAAATGAGGATTTGGAAGATGATATCAAGGAAAGGGTATTACATCTACCAGAAATAGTAAAATGGTCAAATGATAAAAAAGTCAAAAAAGTCATATATATCAAGGGTAAAATAGTTAATGTTGTTTTGGCGGATTAACTATTGACAACCTATTAACCAAGTGCTATCCTATTTGAAGCAATTGAAATAGATATTCGTTATTTATTAACGCTTTCAATTATAAAAATATAAAATGATAAAACTTAGTTTTCAACCAAAAGATGTTGTAAAAAAATTACTGTCTGGTTTGCCACCTCGATCAAAGGATGTTTTGGTCAAAAGATATGGCCTATCAAAAAATACAGATAGATTGACTCTGGAATCTATCGGTCAAGAATATAATATAACAAGAGAAAGAGTTCGTCAGATTGAGGACCACTCATTAACAAGTATTAGAAAATCTGATTTTTACAAAGAAAATGAAGCTGTGTTTAATGAACTAAAAGGGGCAATACAGGATCTGGGTGGAATAATATCTGAAACAGATTTACTGAATAATATTTCATCCAATAATGCCGTAAGAAATTCTGTACATTTTTTGCTTGTAGTTGGTGATCATTTTATAAAATCAAAAGAAGACGATCATTTCAATCATCGCTGGTCAGTTGATACCGGCCTTACTACTTCGATTGAACAATCCATAAAAAAACTATACGAAAACCTAAAAGACGACGACATAATTCCAGAATCTGAATTAATAAAATCGTTTTTAAACCATGTTCAGGATGTATCAGAAATATATCGAAGAGATGAAATAATAAAAAGATGGCTAAAAATCTCAAAGAGAATTGTCCAAAATCCTTTGGGGGAATGGGGCAAGGTTGAATCACCAAATATAAATGTAAAAGGTATTAGAGATTACGCATATCTTGTTATTAGAAAACACGGTTCTCCTATTCACTTCAAAGAATTAGCAGTACAGATATCAAAAGTTTTTGGTAAAAAAGCTCATATTGCTACTTGTCACAACGAATTAATCAAGGACCCTAGATTTGTTTTGGTTGGTAGAGGACTTTATGCTTTGACCGATTGGGGATATTCTCCAGGCGTAGTTAGAGATGTTATAAAGACTATTATCGAAAAAAACGGACCATTGTCAAAAGAAGAAATCATAAAAAGAGTTCTTAAGGAGAGATATGTAAAAGAAAATACTATAATTGTTAACCTTCAAAATCAAAAGTATTTCAAAAAAGACAAAAAAGGAAATTACGTTTTGGTCTAAAATTCTCTATTTTATTGAATTCCAAAAACTGTCACGCATGTGCTGTGGCAGTTTTTGTTTTTTATAAATAAATGTTAAAATCAACCATAATGAATACAGTCGAAATAATAGAAAAAGTAATTGCGTTTTTGTTAGTTATTTCACCAATACTGATACCCGCTGTTTTGTTAGTGGTTCTTGTAAAGGTTTGGATAAATTACGCTAGAAGCAAGTTTTTGAGCGAACAAGAATACAAGCTTCTTCGAATTACGCCGCCAATAGAAATTTTCAAAACACCCCTATCAATGGAACTTTTTATGAATGCACTTTATCAAACAGTCGGAGAAGCAACACCAATTGATAAATATTGGAAAGGAAAAGTTAGACCTTGGTTTTCTTTGGAAATTGCCTCCAATGGCGGTGATGTTGGTTTTTATATTTGGACCAGAAAAAGTATGACTGGTTATTTGCAATCGCAAATTTATGCACAATACCCAGGAATAGAAGTTGTTGAGGTGGAAGATTATACAAATTCTGTAAATTACAATCGCGACGATTATTCTATTTGGGCGACAGAATTTGAATTGACAGCACCTGACCCTGTTCCTATAAAAACATATATTGATTATGGACTAGACAAAGTTTCTGAGGAAGAGGAAAAAACAGACCCAATTACATCAATGTTAGAATTTTTGGGATCTATAAAAAATGGTGAATATGTCTGGATACAAATAATTGTTAGGGCACACAGAAAAGAAGACAAAGATCCTAGTTCATGGTTTGGTCTAACGGATTTGTGGAAGGATGATGCAAAAAAAATAATTGCTGAAATTAGAGAAGAATCAATGGTCGAGGTGGCTGCTGGCGATGGAACAACAAAAGTTCCATTAGCAACAAAAGGTCAGATAGACAAGATTAATGCAATCGAAAGAAGTATTTCCAAGATGCCATTCGACACAGGAATCAGAGGTATTTATTTGGCGGAAAAAGATGTTTTCGACCCGGTAAACATAGGTGGTTTGGCTGGCGGATTCAAACAATACAGCTCTAGTGAACTGAACGGCTTCAAGCCTGGAATAAAAACTGGATTTGACTATTGGTGGCAAGACCCATTCGGAAACAAGCTCAATGCTGTTGCTCAGGAATTGTTCGATGCCTACAGAGAGAGAGGTTATTTCTTTCGACCATTTTTCGGAAAAAACAGAAAACATTTTATTTTGAACAGTGAAGAGTTGGCAACAATATATCATTTTCCTGGAAGCGTGTCACATACTCCATCACTGCGTCGTGTTCAATCAAAAAAGAGTGAAGCACCAGCCGACTTACCAATATAAAACAAATATAATAATGAACATTATACAAAAAATTAATCCAAAAAAAATTAAAATATTTTTTATTATTTTTCTTGCGTTACTAATTATTAATTTTTTATTTTTCACATCAATACCCGTAGATTCTAATATTGAAAATGGCAAAATCGTGACTATCAAAAAAGGTGATTCAATAAAATCAGCCTCAACCACCTTGAAGAAAAATGGAATTATTAATTCTTCATCATTATTTAATTTTTTGATAAATTTTTATGATAGTCAGGTTGTAGAGGGTGATTACTTATTCCAGGGTAAAAACAGCTTAATCAGTGTTATAAAAAGAGTAAATATTGGCGATTATCAAATACCATCAGTTAGAATAACCCTGTTTGAAGGAATGACTGTCGATCAAATGGGAAAGGAACTTTCCGCAAAACTAGATACTTTTGACGCAGAATCCTTTGTTGCATTGGCAAAAAACAAAGAAGGCTTTTTGTTTCCAGATACATACAATTTCAAAAAAAATATTTCACCCGAAGAAGTTATTTTGATAATGACCAAGAATTTTGAAAACAAAATAGCTGAGAATTTTGATGAAATTTCAAAATCAGAATATTCCATCGAAGAAATAGTAACAATGGCTTCCATAATCGAAAAAGAGGCTACAGCGGACACTTTTCAGGAGGTTTCGAATGTTTTATGGAAAAGAATAAAAATTGGTATGGCACTACAGGTTGACGCACCTTTTGTTTATTATATCAACAAGGGTACTTTTGATTTAACAATGTCTGACCTAGAAACTGATCATCCGTATAATACATATAGAAATACTGGCCTGACACCAACACCGATTGGTAATCCGGGAATTAGGGCAATATTGGCGGCTGCCAATCCACAGCCAACTAATAATATTTATTTTTTGACTGGCAGAGATAATGAAATGTATTTTGCTACAGATTTGGAAGGACATAGAAGAAATAGATTTTTATATTTGGATTAATAATGTTATAAATTTCTCATGAAAAAAGTATTTGTTGGATTATCTGGCGGGGTTGATAGTTCTGTTTCTGCCTACCTATTAAAAAAGGGTGGTTACGATGTTACAGGTGTTTTTATTAGGGTTTGGTACCCTGATTTTGTGGTATGTGATTGGCGAAAAGAAATGCACGACGCAATGAGAATTTGTGCAAAGCTGAATATCCCTTTTCTGCTTTGTGACTCAGAAAATGAATACAAAAAAAATGTAATTGACTACATGATTAATGAATACAAAAAAGGAAACACCCCAAATCCTGATGTTATGTGTAATAAGGAGATAAAATTTAAATCGTTTTTTAATTTTGCAATTTCTCGTGGCGCAGATTATATCGCAACCGGCCATTATGCCCAGAACAAAAAGAATTCAGAAGGATTATTTTCATTAGAAAAATCGGAAGACAAAAGCAAAGATCAAACATATTTTTTGTGGAATCTAAATCAAGATATTTTGAAAAAAACATTATTTCCAATTGGTCATCTAAAAAAAGATCAGGTTAGAAAAATTGCTCAAAACGCCAATTTAATTACCGCTTCGAAAAAAGACAGTCAGGGACTTTGTTTTATAGGACATGTCAATATGAAGGATTTTTTGAGTCGTTATATAAAAATAAAATCGGGAAATGTTGTTAATGAGTCTGGTCAAATTGTTGGCAAACATGATGGTGCAGTCCTGTACACTATTGGAGAAAGACACGGCTTCGATGTTTCAAAAAAACAGAACAATGAGTTGCCATATTATGTAATAGGAAAAAATATTGAGAAAAACATATTAATAGTTTCTAAATCAAAAAAAATAAAAAAACAAAATACATCTCTGAAAAATATTAATTGGATTACTGTTCCACCAGAACAGGAAATGATATTGTCAGCACAAATCAGATATAGACAAACTCCGCTGAAATGCAAAATATCAAAAATCACAAATAACGGCTTAATTATTGATTTCATAGACGAAGTAACAACTTTGACTAGCGGTCAATCAATTGTTTTTTATTTAAATAACAAATGTCTTGGTGGCGGAATTATCGTATAGTGGTATAATTTCATTACTATGAATAAAAAAATATCAATAGCAGTTTTGGCTTTATTAGTTTTGATTTTGATTGGAGCAGCTGTTTATTCTAGTCAAAAAAACAAAAAAATAGATTACAACTCAGATAGACAACAGGTTTTGGATGATTTGATTAATAGACCAACAGAAACCATAACAGTAAAACAACAATATAAAAATGGTAATTACACTGTGATTGGCTCATTTGAGGTTCCTACACCTTGTTATTCTTATAATGCTGAAGTCATAAAAAAAGATGGGATTACAGAAATTGCAATAACTTATTTTGATAATTCAAATCCAGATACAATGTGTGCTCAGGTTATATCCGAAAAATTGTTTAGAGTTGATTTTGAGGGTGCTCCAGGGGAGAACATTGTTGCCACAATTAACGGTGAAATTGTAAATCTAAACGTATTCGAAATCGGTCCAGATGAAATAATCGAAAACATAGAATTGTATATAAAAGGTTAAAAAATGTCTGATAGAATAAAGATACTAAAATCAAATGGTCAAATTGAGTTTTTTGATCGTGAAAAATTGAGAAACTCACTAAAAAGAGCCGGAGCATCTATTGTTCTAGCTAACGAAATTTCTGACAAAATTGAATCAGAAATAAAAGACGGTTCACAAACATCCAAAATTTATGAAAATGCTTTTAGAATTTTGAGTAAAAAATCAAAACAAACAGCATTAAGATATTCTATCAAAAGAGCACTGGCCGAAATTGGGCCAACCGGTTTTCCTTTCGAAAAATATGTTGCAAAAATTATGCAACAAAAAGGTTACAAAACCGAGGTCGGCATGATGTTAATGGGAAAATGTATAGAACACGAGATTGATGTTGTTGCTTATGACAACGACGATTTAATACTAATAGAGGCAAAATATCATAATGAAATTTCAGCAAAGACAGATACAAAAGTTGCCCTATATATGAAAGCTAGATTTGATGACTTGAGAGATGTGGATTTTTTGATTGGTGGCAAGAAAAGACAAATGACAAACGGTTTATTGATTACAAACACAAAATTTACAGATAATGTAAAAAAATATGCAAAATGCGTCGGTTTGGATCTGATTAGTTGGGACCATCCATCAAAAGGAAATTTGTATAATATAATTGAAACAACCGAAGTTTATCCAACAGGATTTGTTAAAGATAGATCAGTAAAGTAGTATTTTATAATATCAAATGAATTCAAAAGAAATTAGAAAAAAATATATAAACTTTGTAAAAAAAACCGGTCATGCAGTTGTTCCATCAACATCATTAATTCCAGAAAATGACCCATCAACACTTTTTATTTCCTCTGGAGTTCAGGCAATGATCCCTTACGTCATGGGAGAAAATCATCCAAGGGGGCAATTGATAGCCAACATTCAGAAATGTGTACGGACACAGGATATTGATGAAGTTGGTGATGCAACCCATGATACTTTTTTTGAAATGATGGGTTATTGGTCATTTGGTCAATATTTCAAGGAGCAATCTATTAGGCAGTTGTACAATTTTTTTGTTGATGAAATCGGATTGGAAAAGAGCAAAATTTACGTGACATGTTTTGAGGGTGACGAAAATTCAGAAAAAGATATTGAATCAGCTGAAATTTGGAAATCATTAGGTATTGCTGAGAATCATATATATTTTTTAAGTGCAAAGAGTAATTGGTGGAATGTTGGAGATAATGGCCCATGCGGTCCAGATACGGAAGTTTTTTATGATGTTAGTGGTGAAAACTTGAATTTGAAAACAAGGGAAGATTTTTTGCTTGCTGATGAAAAGCAACAAATTGTAGAAATTGCTAATTCTGTTTTCATGACATACAAAAAAGAAAATGGAAAAGTGGTTGGTAATTTGAAACAAAAAAATGTCGATATGGGTAGCGGATTCGAAAGGGTTGTTATGGCGGCTCAAGGAAAAAATAATATTTTTGATACGGATTTGTTTAATGATTTAATGAAGGAAATTCAAAAAAATGGCAAAAAAAATGATTTGCACTCAACCAGAATCATTGCTGATCATATTAGAACCGCAACTTTTTTGATATCTGATGGAGTTTTGCCGGCAAACACCGAACAAGGTTATGTTTTGCGTAGACTAATTCGTCGAGCGGTTAGATATTTGAGCAAATTAGAAATAGAAAAAGATATTTCTTATTTTGTTGACTTTGCTATCAAGCCGTATCATGAAGTTTATCCAGAACTAATTATTTCGTCTGAAAATATAAAAAAAGTATTAAGTCTTGAATCGGAAAAATTTAACAAAACACTATTGCGTGGTTTGAAGGAATTGAATAAATATCTAAAGAAAAATTCTACAAACAATGACAGTTTTGTCGAAATAAATTCTCGAGAAATTTCTGGTGAAAAATTGTTTGAATTATTCTCTACCTATGGATTTCCTGTCGAATTGAGCTTGGAGGAAATTGAAAAAATTTCAAACAAAAAAATAACACCAGATGTCAAAAATATTTTTATATCACAATTTGAACAATCAATAAAAAAACACAAGGAAATTTCCAAAATTGCATCGGAGGCAAAATTCAAAGGCGGATTGGCTGGAACTGGTGATATGGAAACAAAATACCACACCGTAACACACTTGTTGCATCAGGCCCTACGTGACGTTTTGGGAAATTCTGTTTCTCAGAAGGGAAGTAATATTACATCCGAAAGGTTACGTTTTGATTTTTCGTATTCAGAAAAAATGACAGATGAACAAAAAAACAGGGTAGAGTCGATAGTAAATCAAAAAATATCAGAATCACTTGATGTGAAATCTGTTGTTTTATCAAAGGAACAAGCACTAAAATCAGGCGCACTGCATTTTTTTGGTGACAAATACGGTGACAGTGTAACAATTTATTTTATTGGCAAGGATTTGGAATCAGCGTATTCAAAGGAATTTTGTGGTGGTCCTCATATAAAAAACACATCAGAATTAGGAATTTTTAAAATCAAAAAAGAGGAGTCTGTATCATCTGGTGTTCGCAGAATAAAGGCCATTTTGGAATAATTTTTTTGGTTTTTGTTGCAAAAATGATGTTCTAATCTTATAATTAAGACAAATGTTATTTTTTGGAAAAAAGAAAAAAGAAGCAAAACTAAAAATTCTATTAGATTTTCGAAGCTCAAGTATCGGAGGAGCTGTTTTGGTGGAGCCAAACGATCAAATTGATAATGAAGTAAGTATTATTTATACTGCCAGAGAATATATATATCCTGACGACAATGATGACCCAAAGAAAATTCTAAAAAAATTAAACGACTCCTTCGATAATATTCTAAAAAAAATTTCAGAAGAGGGAATTATAAGAAATAATGCATACCCAACACCCAACAGAATATCAGAAGTTGTCTGTATGTTTTCATCACCATGGTACAAGACAAAAATAAAAAATTTTGAAATAAAAGAACAAAAACCAATCAAGTTTACAGAATCATTTTTGAAAAGAATTTTAAATAAAGAAAAAAGCCTAAATCTCAAAAAAGATCTAGAAACCGAATTGGAAATAGAGAAAAAAATAGTCTCAGTTTATTTGAATGGTTATGAAGCACAAAAACCTTTTGGAAAAGTTTTCGAGGATGCAAAGGTTTCTTTTTATATTGGAATAATTTCAAAAAAAGTATTTGATTTTATTAATTCAAAAATTGAAGAAAAATTGAACCCAAGAAAAATCACTCTTCACACCCACCCATTTGTCATAGTTTCTTTTATTAGAAATTTTTTTAGATCGTCTAATGATTTTTTGTTTTTTGATTTTGGTGGTGAAACTACCGATATTGGAATGTACAAAAACTCTATTTTCCAAAACATTATAACTGTGCCAATTGGATTAAATTTTTTCATCAAAAACTTTTGTAAAGCACATTCTGTAGAAAAGAAGGACTTTTTTTCTGAAATTGATTTGATTTATGACAAGAGAATTGACGAAAATAACAATTTAACAAAAATCGCTACTTTAGAAAAAATAAAGTCAGATTATATTCTTGAAATACAAAAAATAATTGGAAGTAAATGGCAAAATGAGACAACACCGTCAAAAATATTTGTTACAGCTGACATGCAGGCTGTGCCAGTTTTGGATTCTGTTCTTAAATCGAAAAACTTTTATGCTAATGTCCTAAAGATTAGTACTCAGCCGATAGTTCATTATGTTAGTAAAGAGAATTTTCCTACAATAATAAAAACTACTCAGGATACAAAAAAAGATTCATTGCTAGAAATTCTTGCAAACTTTTCCACATTTTCGGATAATTAGTATAATAGTCAATTATTTGATAATATTAGTGATATGAATGACAAAATTAATGAAAAAAAGACCAACAACAATTTTTTACAGGATGTAATACCGCCTCGACAGAAAAGATCAATTAGAGATATACCTGTGCCACCGAGAAAAAGATCTTCGTTGCAGAGTAACATGCCTTCAAACAGATCAGCCGAGAAGCCCGCAAAAACTGTTGTACAAGACTTACGCCCAAAACCAGTTCCACCGTCATATGATTCGTCATTTGATAATGATGAATTTGATGCAACCACCAAATTTCATGACAACAATTTTACAAAAAGTGGAGGACGAAAAAAATGGCTAATTGCCAGCTCAGCCGTAATCATTGTAGCGTTTATTTTTTTTGGTATATCCTTTTTCCATAGCGCCGATGTTATAATTGAGTCAAAAGTGGTTGAAGCAACCATCAACAAAGTAATACCGATTGCAGATGTTACAAGGAATTCAAATCAAAACGTCTTGAGTTACAATATCATCGAACTATCAAGAGAAGCATCAAAAGAAATTAGAGCAGAAAAAGAAGAGTTTGTTCAATCAAAATCATCGGGAATAATTACCGTAATTAATGAGTATTCCGAGACCCCACAAACACTTATTAGAAATACAAGGTTTGAATCTCCTAACGGTTTGATTTATAGAATTCAGGATTCAATTACTGTTCCAGGATACAAAACAGTGAACGGCCAAAAAATCCCTGGAGAAATTGATACTCAAGTTTTTGCCGATGTTGCTGGCGATAAATATAATATTGATTTAGTAAATTTCACAATCCCGGGCTTCAAGGGTCAAGCACCATATGAATTGTTTTATGCAAAATCAAAATCACCGATGTCTGGCGGTTTTGATGGTGTAAGAAAAGTTGTTTCCGAAGAGGATCTAGCAAAGGCAAAATCGGATCTTCAAGAAGAACTAACCAAAAACCTTCAGGCTGAATTAAGAAATCAAATTCCAAACGACTTTATGTTTGCTGGAAACAACTCATTTGTTTTTGGTGCAATCCAGCAAAAAAATTCTACTAACGGCCAAAGTGTTATTTTGAGTTTGAATGGAACCATTTCATCAAAAATATTTAATAAAATATCCCTATCAAATGAAATTGCCAGGAATACAATTATTGATTACAAACCAGAACATAATGTGTTAATAAAAGATATTGAAGAAGTAAATCCAAGAATTACTACCTCCGACAATGGATCAATTATTGGAACAAATGAAATATTAGAAATAAACTCAAAACTTACTTTTGTTTGGCAAATTGATACTGAGCAAGTCAAGAAATCTCTTGCAGGTGTAGGCAAGAAAGATTTTGGCGGAATCTTGGCAGAATTTTCTGGTGTAGTAAAAGGTCAATCAAAAATATTTCCTTTTTGGAAAAACTCATTCCCAGATGATGTAAAGAGGATAAATATACAGATAATCTAATATTGCAGTTGACATAATGGGGCTAATTCTGTTATCATAACAAATCGAATTAATGGTAGATAAAAAAAACACAGAAGATCAAGTTGAAGGAATAGTAATTGAAGCTTTGCCGGAGGCAATGTTTAAAGTTTTGCTTGCTGATAAAACGGAGGTAAGAGCATACTTGGCTGGCAAAATGAGAATGATGAGGATTAGAGTATTAATAGGAGATAAGGTTTTAATGAAAATAGATCCTTACGGAGGTAAAGCACGTATCTTTAGAAGACTATAAAAATTATGAAGGTAAAATCATCAGTAAAAGCAAAATGTAAAAATTGCAAGATTATCAGAAGAAGAGGTTATTTATATGTAACTTGCAAGAATCCAAGACACAAGCAAAGACAGGGCTAGGTCTTTACTTTTTTATTAATTTTTGCTATATTTTAGAATCAAACAAAACAAATGAGAATACTAGGAATAACCCTACCGGAAAATAAGAGAATAGAAGTGGCACTAACCAGTCTTTATGGTATAGGACTTTCTTATTCTCAAAAAATTCTAAAAACCTGCAATGTCGACCCAAACAAGAAATCAAAGGACATCACTCCAGACGAAGAAACAAAAATTCGTCAAGAAATCGAAAAAATAAAACTTGAAGGAGATCTAAAAAGAGAAATAGCTAATAATGTAAAAAGACAAAAAGATATACAGTCATACAAGGGCAGTCGTCACTCAAAAAAACTACCAGTCAGAGGTCAGAGGACAAAAACAAATTCTAGAACCGTTAGAGGTAATGTTAGAAAGACTATGGGTTCCGGAAGAAAGGCAGTTGAGAAAAAATAAAATAATATAAACATGGGAAAAAAGAGAATAGTCAAAAAAACAGAAGTAGCAGAATCAGGATCAAAAGATTCTGCACCAAAAAAATTATCTAGAAAAAAACTAGAGTCAGGAGTTTTATATGTTAGATCAACATATAACAACACCACACTTTTGTTGACGGATCTAAAGGGTAATGCAATTGGATCTTCATCTAGCGGAGCATTAGGATTCAAGGGTGCAAAAAAAGGCACACCATTTGCTGCCGCAAAAGCCGCAGAAGTTTTGGCAGAAAAAGCCGAATTGTTAGGAATAAAAAAGATAAACGTAGTTGTAAAAGGTGTTGGTGCTGGTAGAGAGTCCTCAATCAGAGGTTTTATAAGCAAGGGAATACAGCTCAACAGTTTGAAAGATATGACACCTGTTCCGCACAACGGACCAAAACCACCTAAACCAAGAAGAGTATAAAAAAATATGAAAATCGGACCAAAATACAAAATAGCAAGAAGACTTGGAGGAGCAATTTTTGAGAAAACTCAAACTCAAAAATTTGCATTGCGAAATGAAAAGAAAAATTTTGCAAACAATACCGGAAAAAGAGCAAAATCAAATTTTGCACTACAATTATTAGAAAAGCAAAAAGTAAAATACACTTACGGTATTTCTACAAAACAACTTTCTAATTACGTAAAAGCGATACTACAATCAAAACAAAAACAACCAGAACTTGGTTTTTTCCAATCATTAGAAAAGAGGTTAGATAATGTCGTTTTGAGATCTGGTCTTGCAACTACACGTTTTCAGGCAAGACAAATGGTCACACATGGTCACATGCGAGTCAATAACAAAAAAACCACAGTTCCTTCTTATCAAATCAAGAAAGGCGACATTGTCACCGTAAAAGATTCCAGCAAAATAAAACCACTTTTTGTTGGTTTCAAGGACAAGTCAAAAGATGTTATAACCCCAACATGGATTAATGTTGATCCAAAAAATTATACAATTACAATTGTAGCTGATCCCGAATACAAACCAGCCGAATTGGCGTTTAGTTTGGGTGATGTAATACAATTTTATAAGAGATAATTTGCTTTATTTGGCTTTTTTTCGTATAATTTGTTTGATTAAAATTAATAATTAATTATTTAAAAGTATTTAAAAAAATGATTGACCACAATATTGCTTTGCCATCAAAGCCAAGAATCGTGATGGAAGAAGGTTTTAAAGGAGTATATGAAATCGACGGATTATATCCTGGATATGGTCACACACTAGGTAATTCACTTCGAAGAATTATATTATCGTCATTACCTGGCGCCGCAATCGTGGAACTAAAAGTAAAAGGCGTTGGTCATGAATTTTCTACAATTGAAGGCGTAAAAGAGGATTTGGTATCAATAATTTTAAATATCAAAAAAATCAGATTGTCACTAGATGGTGATGAGCCACAAACAATTACAATAAAGGCAATTGGCCCAAAAAATGTTACAGCTGGTGACATCAATGTACCAACTCAGGTCAAAATAATGAACCCTGATCAACCAATTTTTAGTCTAACAGAAAAAGGAAAGACAGTTGAGATGGAACTAAAAGTTCAAAACGGACTTGGTTATGTACCAAAAGATCTGATCAAAAAAGAAAGGGTTGACGTTGGATCAATAACATTAGATGGAATTTTTACTCCAATTAGAAGAGTTCAGTATGAAACAGAAAACATGCGTGTTGGAGATAGAACCGATTTTAACAGATTGAGAATCATGATAGAGACTGATGGTACAATTTCTGCAAAAAATGCGTTGGAAAAATCAATAGAAATAATGATTACCCAACTAAAATCAATAATTGGTTTCAAAGAAGAAATTGAAATCAAACCTGCAGCAGAAAAAATAGAAGACAAAAAATCATCAAAATCAAACAAGAATGCTGAAGAAATAGAAGATTTCCTAAAAACAAGATTAGAAACACTTAATTTATCATCTCGAACAATCAATGCATTGACTGCCGCAAATATTAGAACTGTTGGTGGTTTGGCAAGAAAGAAAGAAGATGACCTACTAGAAATTGATGGTATGGGAAATAAAGGATTGCAAGAAATAAAGAAAATTCTTGGTGAACACGGTTTAATTTTGAAATAAACTTATACTCTTTACTTTTTATCAAAAAATTGCTAGTCTAAACAGCCAATGAGACATCATAATAGAAACAAAAAACTAGGAAGAGATAGAGACGGAAGAAGGGCGCTTCTGAAGTCTTTGATGTGTTCACTTATTCGATATGAAAAAATAAAAACTACAGAAACAAAAGCAAAACAACTTAGGCCTTATATAGAAAGAATAGTAACAAAGGCAAAAATTGACTCCGTTGCAAATCGTAGATTTGTTTTGTCAAAAATCGGTAACAAAACACAAATGACAAAACTTTTCACAAAAATCGCTCCAAAATATATAGATGTAAAAGGGGGTTATACCAGAATAACAAAATTACCAATCAGATTAAGCGATTCCAGCAAAATGGCTTTAATTGAATTTCTATAATAATATGAAAACTCTAGACGCAAAAAACAAAAAAATAGGTCGAATTGCATCAGTCGCAGCCCGAATGTTGATGGGTAAAGATGAAGCAGACTATACTCCAAACAAGGACAAAAACACAAAAGTTCAAATTATCAATGCCTCAAAAGCAAAAATAGATTTCAAGAAACTGCGTGACACAAAATATACAAGATATTCTGGCTATGCTAGCGGTCTAAAAGAAGAATCAATGCAGGATGTTATAAAAAAGAAGGGTTATGCTGAAGTTTTTAGAAAAGCAGTTTCTGGTATGCTTCCTAAAAATACACTAAAAAATAACAGAATGAAAAATTTGGAAATAATTGATTAATATGACAACAAAAACAGAAAAAAAATATATAGAATGTATAGGACGCAGAAAGACAGCTGTTGCCCGTGTTAGAATTACTCCATCTAGTAAAGAATCAATTATTGTAAACGACAAAACTGTTGACGAGTATTTCAAAACAGAGGAAACAAAAAAAATTGTTTTCGCGGCGATGAGAGATTCCGAAATTACAGAGAAATTTGAAATAACTGCAAAAATAAACGGTGGCGGAACAAAATCACAAGCAGAAAGTTTCAGACTTGGTTTGGCAAGATCTCTAGTCGTTTTTAACGAAGATCTAAGAAAAACCCTAAAAAAACTAGGATACCTAAAAAGAGATCCAAGAGTCAAGGAAAGAAAGAAATTCGGACTGAAAAAAGCTCGAAAGGCACCACAGTGGTCAAAGAGATAGTTTTTGTTTCCAAAATTTAATAACTTTAAGCAAAAAATGTCTGAGGATAATTTAAATAAAAATTCACAAGATAATAGCGAAGAAGTTTTTTATGATACGGATCAATTTGATGATACCGATAATTCTTCTGCTCTGAAAAAAATAAAAAATCTAAAAGAGGAATTGGAAAAGTGTAAAAAAGAAAAGCAAGAATATCTAGATGGTTGGCAGAGATCAAAAGCGGATTTTGTTAATTTCAAAAAACGAGCAGAAGAAGACAAAAAGAGCCTGATAAAATATTCAACTGAGGAATTTATTATTCAATTGATACCAGCGATGGATAGTTTTGAATTAGCATTCAAAAACAAAGAAGCGTGGGAAAAGGCGCCCCCAGATTGGCGGACGGGAATAGAATTTATTCACTCTCAACTAAAAAAAGTATTGACAGATAATGGTGTAAGTGAAATAAATCCAATTAATGAAAAATTTGATCCAAAATTACATCATTCCATAGATACAAAAGACATAGAAGATAATGAAAAAGATGGTAAAATACTAGAAGTTATACAGACGGGCTATAAACTGGGAGACAAAATAATCAAATACCCGAATGTAGTGGTAGGTAAAAAGAAATAAAAATTATTAGTTTAACAAGAAAAAAATATGTCAAAAATAATTGGTATTGATTTGGGAACAACAAATTCAGCGTTTGCAATAGTCGAAAATGGTGAACCAGAAATTATAGAAAATTCTGAGGGTAATAGAACCACACCGTCAATTGTCGCAATATCGAGAAGTGGGGAAAGGTTGGTCGGTCAATTAGCCAAAAGACAGGCTGTAACAAATCCTCAGAACACTATTTTTGGTATAAAACGGTTTATTGGACACACATTTGAGGATCCTGCTGTTGAAAAGGATAAGAAAACGGTTCCATTTGAAGTTTCAAAATCTGATAATAATGGAGTTTTGGTAAAGATGGGAGACAAAAAATATCGACCAGAAGAAATTTCCGCAATGATTTTGCAAAAACTAAAAGCTGATGCAGAAGCAAAATTGGGTGAGAAAATAACAGAAGCAGTAATAACTGTCCCAGCCTATTTCAATGATTCACAAAGACAGGCAACAAAGGATGCTGGAAAAATAGCTGGATTGGACGTAAAAAGAATTATCAACGAACCAACTGCAGCAGCATTGGCGTATGGCTTCAACAAAAAGAAAGACGAAAAAATAGTAGTCTTTGATTTTGGTGGTGGCACTTTTGATATTTCTGTTTTGGAGGTTGGTGACGATGTTGTAGAGGTAAAGGCAACAGATGGAGATTCTCACATGGGTGGAAAAGATATTGATCAAAAAATAATTCGTTGGATATTGGATGAATTCAAAAAAGATTCAGGAATTGATATTTCAAAAGATCCTCTTGCGCTACAAAGACTTGATGAAGCAGCCGAAAAAGCAAAAATAGAACTTTCTAGTGCAACAGAAAGTGAAATAAATATTCCATTCATAACATCTGACGCAAACGGTCCAAAACATTTGTTACTAAAATTAACTAGGTCAAAATTAGAAGAGTTATCAGCGGAATTTGTTGACAGGTCAATAGAAATTACAAAAAGAGCTCTCGAGGCTTCACCTTTCAAAATGAGTGAAATTGATGAAATTGTTATGGTTGGTGGTCAGACCAGAATGCCAAAAATCCAAGAAGAGGTCAAAAAGCTATTTGGAAAAGAGCCGAACAAATCAATCAACCCTGACGAAGTTGTTGCTCTTGGGGCTGCACTACAAGGTGGAATATTGCAAGGTGATGTCAAGGATGTTCTTTTGCTTGATGTTATTCCGCTTTCTCTTGGTATAGAAACAATGGGCGGCGTATCTACAAAATTAATAGAAAAAAACACAACAATTCCTGCTAGCAAATCCCAAGTATTTTCGACTGCAGCCGATAATCAAACACAAGTAGAAATTCACATTGTTCAAGGAGAAAGAGCAATGGCAAATGATAACAAGTCATTAGGAAGGTTCATATTGGATGGAATACCTCCTGCACCTCGTGGAATGCCTCAGGTTGAGGTTTCATTCGATGTTGATGCCAATGGTATATTGAATGTTACAGCAAAGGACAAGGCAACAAACAAGGCTCAATCTATCAAGATAGAGGCAGGATCAGGACTTTCAGAGGATGAAATCAAAAAAATGCAAAAAGATGCAGAGGTTCATGCGGATGAGGACAAAAAAAAGAAGGAATTGATCGATATAAAAAATCTTTCTGAACAATTGATATATACCGCAGAAAAATCTCTAAAAGATGCTGGTGACAAAGTCCCTGCTGATTTGAAGGGTGGTGTTGAGGCAAAAATAAAAAATTCACGCGATGCTCTTTCTGGAAATGATGTAGACGCAATAAAAAAAGCAAATTCAGAATTGTCAGATGAAATGCAAAAAATTGGTCAGCATATCAATCAACAACCGCAAGGTGATGGTGGTAGTCAAGAAAAAAATGAAAAAGACGATAATATTAGAGACGCTGAAGTGGAGGATAACAAGAAAAATGATGATGGTGACAAAAAATAATGAGCAAAGATTACTACAAAATTCTGGGTGTAGAAAAAAATGCTAACAAAGACGACATAAAAAAAGCATTTAGAAAACTCGCACACCAGCATCATCCAGACAAGAAGAGTGGCGACGAAAAAAAATTCAAAGAAATAAACGAAGCATATAATGTTCTGTCGGATGACAAAAAGAGAGCACAGTACGACCAATTTGGCTCATCTTTTTCTGGTTATAATCCTGGAGCAGAAGGTTTTGGTTCGGCAGGAGGATTCGGTGGTTTTGATTTTTCTCAATTTACTCAGAACGGACAAAATGTTGAATTTGATATGGGCGACATATTCAGTAGTTTTTTTGGTGGCAGAGGATATTCTAGGGTGCGAAAAGGTCCAGATGTTTCTGTGGCAGTAGAGATAAGTTTTAAGGAGTCTATTATTGGAACAAAAAAACAAATAAAAATTGACTACAAAAATTCTGACAAAAAAGAAATTTTAGATGTTACTATTCCATCAGGAATAGATAATGGCGAAATGATGCGTGTTCGTGGCAAGGGTGAGCCAATAGATGGTGGTCAACCAGGAGATTTATATATAAAGATTTACATAAAACCACATAAAACTATCTCAAAAGATGGTGTGAATTTGTTTACAGTTTTGAAAATAAAATTAACTGAATCAATTTTGGGCACAAAAAAAGATATTCAAAAATATGATGATACTTTTTTGACTATCAAAATTCCTGCCGGTATAAAGCATGGTGAAATTTTGAGGGTTAGAAATGAAGGAGTTCCTCTACAAAACGGTAGATCCGGTGACTTGTTAGTTAAGGTTGAAATTGACATACCAAACAGACTTTCTAGAAAAGTAAAGGATGCGCTAAAATCTCTAGAGGAAGAGGGTTATTAAAAAGAATACTTTCTTTATTACAAAAAATTAGATATAATTTGTTGCATATGATAAATATCGGTCTTATTTCTTTGGATATAATTATAATAGCAGTAATTATATTTGTACTTGTTTTGCTATGTTTGAAAAACAAAAAACATTATGTCACAGCGCTGATTGTATCAATATATCCAACAATTCTTATTTACAAAAACTTTCCTTTTATTGATTTTACAAACAAAACAGCAGAAGTAATTTTTTTGATTATAATTTATTTTGCAATTTTATTTATCCTAAAGAGAAATATATCCAGTGGGGGTAATTACTATTCAAATTATCTTAGTAAGATATTGAATGGTGTAATATTATCAGTGACATTTGTTTTTTTATTACTTTCTGTATACGTTCATTCTTTACCAGAACTTGGAAATATTTATAATTTTTCGTCTCAAACAACAGCACTAGTTGCAAATATTCCTATTGGTTTATCATTAATAATACCAATAGTTATAATTTTATTTCTTAACAAAAGAGATAATTAATTTATGAGTATTGAAAATATTACAAATTTACTTCAATTATCAATGTATATTGCTGTCATTTTATTTTTTGCCTATTGTTTTTATCGCAAATTACAATATGACAAAAAAATAGATGTATTAATAAAAAAGATTCAGGAATTGAATGATCAATTAAAAGAATTAGACGAACAAAAAACAAATTTTGTATCAATAGCATCACATCAACTGAGAGGTCCGCTGACTGTAATGATTGGTTATGTTTCTATGATTTTGGAAGGGGATTATGGTGATGTTTCCAGTGACATCAGGGAGCAATTGGAAAAAGTCGAAAAATCAGGAAATACTATGAATTTTTTGATTAATGATTATTTGAATGCTTCAAAAATTGATAAAGACGAGGTCGGTCTAATTGTTGAGGATGTAAATGTCCAAAAATTATTGAACATTATTTTTGATGAATTCGAATCTGTTGCTAAAAAGTCAAATTTATCACTAATTTTGAAGACAGACATTGACGAAAATTTATTCATAAAAGCTGATTTTTCAAAAACACACGAGGCCATTTCCAGTATAGTTGATAACGCTATAAAATATACCCAAAAAGGCAAAATAACAATATTTGCTAGCGCAAAAAATGATATTTTGAATATAAAAATTCAGGATGAGGGTATTGGTATAAAAAATAAGGACCTAAAAAATATTTTTGATAAATTCCAGAGGAGCAAGGAGGCAATTGAGCTGAATGTGACTGGTACAGGTCTGGGATTATTTGTTTCAAAGTATTTTATTGAAACACAAGGTGGAAAAATTTGGGCTGAATCGGATGGAATAGGAACTGGGTCGGTATTCAATATTGAATTTCCAATTATCAAATAATTTGCTATCTTATATATATGAAAAAAACTTTTATTTCTGGTATAAAACCAACAGGACAGCTTCATATCGGCAATTATTTTGGTGCAATGAGGCAATTTGTTAATTTACAGGACGAATACGACGGTAGTGTTTTTGTTCCTGATTTGCACGCAATTACAACAGTAAAGGATTCCCAATCATTGATTGATGGAGTCCTAAATGTCACTATGGACTATTTGGCAATCGGTATCGATCCAAAAAAAGTAGTTATTTTTAAACAGTCAGATTTGCCGGAAGTCACGGAAATGTCATGGGTATTCAATTGTTTGGTGACAATGCCATATTTGATGAGAGCACACGCATTCAAGGATTCTGAAGCAAAAAATAAGGAAATAAATGTTGGAGTTTTTGATTATCCAGTTTTGATGGCTGCAGATATTTTGATACAAAATGTCGATATTGTCCCAATAGGTAGAGATCAGAAACAACATGTCGAAATTGCTAGGGATATTGCCGAAAAATTCAATTCTATTTACGGCGAGATTTTCAAAATACCTGAGGCGTTAATTATTGAAAAATTTGAGACAGTACCTGGTATAGATGGTCAAAAAATGAGTAAAAGTTACAACAACACAATACCTATTTTTGCCACAAAGGACGAAGTAAGAAAAATTGTAATGTCTATTCCAACTGATTCAAAATCTCCAAACGAACCAAAAGACACTGATTCAATTTTGTTCCGTATACACAAAATATTTTTATCAGATTCAGAACAAAAAGAACTGGCCGACATCTACAAATCAGGAATCAGTTACAAGGATGCAAAAGAAAATCTAATAAATGAAATTAACAAATTCTGCGAACCACTGATTGAAAATAGAATCAAATGGCAGAGCAATCCTGATTTGGTGATGGATATTTTGAATGATGGTGCAAAAAAAGCCAAGAAAAATACCGAAAAAACAATAAAGCTGTTTAGAGAAAAAGTTGGCATTCTTGGTTTAGAAAAATAGAAAATTCGTGCTATAATCTGCATTAATTTATAGTAATTCAATACAAAATTGTGAAAATTGATTTTGAGGTCAAAACAGAAGTTTTTGAAGGTCCACTGGATCTATTGTTAAGTTTGATTGAAAAAAGAAAATTACTTATTAATGATGTTTCTTTGGCAAAAATTACCGATGATTATATCGCATACCTAAAAAATAATGACGGAATGATGATTGGAGAGAGATCTGATTTTATTTTGATTGCATCAACACTTTTGCTAATAAAATCAAAATCACTTTTGCCAACAATTGATCTGACAGAAGACGAGGAGAGAAGTATAGAGGATTTAGAAATTAGACTAAAAATCTTCAAGAGATTAAAAGAGGTTGAGCCAATTATTTTACAAAAATATTTACAAAACCCCTCATTTTCAAAAAGACAAGTAATTAATAATCAGGTCGTTTTTTCACCATCAAAACAAATAAATATCTCAACAATAAAAATAATGATCTCTAACATATTACAATCATTGCCAAAAGCAGAACAAACTATTAGAGCAGTAATAAAGAAGGCAATTAGCCTAGAGGACATGATTAATAGATTGACAAATAGAATAAAACAAAGTATAAACATGAGCTTCAAGGATTTTTCTAATTTTGATAAAAAAGATAAAATAAATGTTATAGTTAGTTTTTTGGCGATGCTGGAATTGGTCAAAGAGGGAATAATAGAAACAGAGCAGAATAGTTATTCTGATGATATAAAAATTCAAACAAAAAAAATAGATTTACCACATTATACCTAAAACATGAATGAAAAATTACAAAATCAAATAGAAAGTATTTTGTTTTGGAAATCAGAACCAGTAACTTTTTTTGAACTTGCAAAACTTTTGAGCTTCCCAATAGACGAAATAAAAAAAGAAGTAACTAATTTATCAGAAAAGTTAAGTGGTCGAGGTGTTGTGCTTGTATCTACAAATGACGAGGTTTGTTTAATGACCTCACCAGAAAATTCAGAACTTATTTCGAAATTGCAAAAAGAAGAATTAAGCAAGGATTTAAGTCGTGCTACAATAGAAACATTGAGTATAATCTTGTACAGAGGACCAATCAAAAGATCAGAAATAGATTATATAAGAGGCGTGAATTCACAATTTACTATCAGAAATTTGCTTATTCGTGGCCTAATTTCAAAAATAACAGACCCAAAAGACGAAAGAGTCTTTCTTTATCAAACAACAATAGAAACATTGGCTCATATGGGTCTACAAAACATAAAAGATTTGCCAGATTATAGTAATGTAAATAGTGATATTGATAAATTTTTAAATCAAGAAGATAAAAATGAAAATGTTGAAAAAAATTAACAGAAAAAAAGAAATATTATATTCAGTAACGCTAATCTTGGTACCTTTGGTTTTGTTTTTTTCTGCAATATTTTTGTTAAATCCAAACCAAACAGAAACAGTCGTCAATGATTTGCAAGAACAATTTGTAACACCAAAAAATTATTTTTTCGACAATATAAACATACTTGCAAGATCTGCAATTGTGAAAGATTTGAACACGGGCGAAATTATTTATGAAAAAAATTCTGATATACAATTACCGCTTGCATCTATTACAAAAGTTTTGACAGCACTAACATTCGAAATTACATCCAACGCGGAATATGTTCAGATTTCTAGTGAAGATTTACTGGAATACGGTGATAACTTTCTTTCATTAGGAGAAAGGTTCAGGAGAAATGATCTAATAAATTTTATGCTACTGACATCATCAAATGATTCCGCTGCCGCATTGGCATCAAACTCATTTGGCTCATACAGATCAACGTCGAATGATTTTGTTGAAAAAATGAATCAGGTGGCAAAAACGGCAAATATGAATAATTCCTATTTTTCAAATCCAACCGGATTAGATAAGGATGCCAATACGGCTGGAGCTCATGGGACAGCTAGAGATGTGGCAAATTTGTTTGAGTACACAATAAAAAATTATCCACATATAATGGATCAAACAAAAAACGAAAGCTTGAAAATAATATCATTGAATGGCTATGTTCATAACATTAGAAATACAAATCAATCAGTTGGAGTTCTACCAAATATATTAGCCTCAAAAACAGGTTTTACTGATTTGGCTGGCGGCAATCTGGCGGTAGTAATCGATCCAGCACTGAATCGTCCAATTGTTATTGTTGTTTTGGGCTCAACAAACGACGGTCGATTTGACGATGTAAAAATTCTATCGGAAAAAACAATAGAATATTTGAAATTATAATATATAATCAAAGATATATGATATTGGATGTAGTTAAAATAATATTACCAACCGCACTAACTTTTTTTGTTGGAATTCTGATTACTCCAATAATTACTGATTTTTTGTATAAAAATAAAATGTGGAAAAGAACAGCTGGTAAGGTTGATACCAATGGTCAAACCGCAACAGTTTTTAACAAATTTCACAAAGAGGGCGAAACAAAAACACCCAGAATGGGTGGTATTGTAATATGGCTAAGCGTTTTTTTTGTAATTGTAATTGTCTGGATTTTTTCAAAAATTCTACCATTCGAAATTTTTCAAAAACTTGATTTTTTAAGTAGAAATCAAACATGGATACCACTGGCAGCAATGTTGATCGGAGCCGTAGTTGGGTTGGTCGACGATTTTTTTGAAATAAAGGGAACTATCGACGGAATATCGGGTGGCATTTCATCAAAAAAAAGATTGTTAATCGTCGGCCTAATTGCTTTGCTGGTCGCATCTTGGTTTTTTTTCAAGCTTGATATTGGAAGTATAAATTTTCCATTTCAGAATTCTATATATATCGGTTTTTTGATAATACCGCTGTTTGTTCTGGTTTCAATATTGATATATTCTGGAGGTGTTATTGACGGGCTTGACGGTTTGTCAGGTGGGATTTTTGCAATTATGTTTTCTGCATATGGGATAATTGCATTTTCACTTGGACAAATTGACTTGGCAGCCTTCTGCGGAGCGATTGTCGGAGGAACACTAGCTTTTTTGTGGTTCAATATTCCTCCAGCCAGATTTTATATGACAGAAACGGGTTCTATGGCATTGACTATTGTTTTGGCGATAGTTGCTTTCATGACCGATTATTTGGGTGGGGGAATCGGGTTATTGGTACTTCCAATAATTGCATTTCCACTTCTTGCAACTGCAGGATCATCCTTTATTCAAATAATGTCAAAAAAATACAGAAATGGTAAAAAAGTATTTTTGGCAGCTCCGATACATTATCATTTTGAAGCAATGGGCTGGCCTTCCTACAAAATAGTTATGAGATATTGGATATTTTCGGTCATTTTGGCTACTGTGGGTATTGTTTTTGCACTTTTGGCATAGGTTTTTTGTCAAAAATATGAGATACTATTTTTGATGTTAAAAAATAGTCCAACAAATAAACTTCTACTTTTTAATATTATTGCCCTGATGTCATTTGGCTTTTTTATATTTCTATCAGCATCTCTAGGTTTGTTGGCAAAGAGTGGTGCAAAATATTCTTCAATTGTCTTGAATCAAATATTTTTTGGGATAATTGCTGGCGGAATTATTGTTTATATTAATTCAATTATTCCATATAAGTTTTGGAAAATGGTATCATTTTGGCTTTTTATTTCGGCATGGCTTCTAACTCTTTTGGTTTTTGTACCTCAAATTGGATTGGAAGTTTCTGGTGCCAAAAGGTGGCTTCTGCTTGGGCCAATATCGTTTCAACCTAGTGAGTTTTTGAAAATTGCTTACGTTATTTATTTGGCTGTATGGTTATCAGTTGCAAGAGAAAAAATAAGAACATTCCAGTACGGAACATTACCATTCATTATTTTGACAATATTATCTACTGGACTATTATTTTTTCAACCAGATAATGATACAGCATTAGTTATGTTGATAACTGGTGGAATTATGTATTTTGTAGCTGGTGCAAACCTAAAACATATTTTGCCAGTTGCGATTTTGATTATAATTGCTTTTTCTGTTGTATTGATAAGTCGTCCGTATGTTGTCGAGCGCCTGAAAACCTTTATAGATCCATCCGCAGACATATCTTCTACTGGATATCAGGTTGATCAATCACTAATCGCGATCGGTTCCGGTGGTTTTTTTGGTAGAGGGTTTGGCCAAAGTTTGCAAAAATTTGATTTATTACCAGAACCCATCGGCGATTCAATTTTTGCTGTAGCAGGTGAAGAGTTTGGTTTTTTGGGTGGAATTTTTATAATTTTACTTTTTGTTACACTTCTTATTCAAACCACCAGACTGAGTATTCTGTCAAAAGATACTTTTGGTGGACTGCTTATGCTTGGTTTTGGTATACTGATAGTTACCCAATCATTTATAAATATTGCCTCAATGCTGGGAGTATTTCCACTTTCTGGCTTGCCATTACTATTTATAAGTCACGGTGGTACAGCATTATTTTTTACCCTTTTTGCATCTGGAATAATGTTAAATATATCCAGGTTTAATAATCAATAATTACTTAATAATAAATAATTCAATCATGAAAATAGTTTTTACAGGGGGAGTAACTGGTGGTCATTTTTATCCAATAATTGCAGTCGCAGAAGCAATTAGGGAAATTTGTAAAGCAAAGAAAATAATAGAGCCAAATCTGTATTTTTTTGCGCCAGACCCTTATAACGAAAAATTATTATTTGATAACAAGATAATTTATAAAAAAATTCCAGCCGGAAAAATGCGTATTTATTTTTCCATTCTAAATTTTAGTGATTGGTTTGTAACTGTTACTGGTATAATTAGGGCATTGTGGACCATGTTCTGGTTATATCCAGATGTTGTTTTTAGTAAAGGAGGATCTGGAAGTTTTCCGGTTTTGTTTGCCGCAAAGATGCTAGGAATACCAATAATAATTCATGAATCAGATAGTGCTCCCGGTCGAGCAAATCTATATTTTGCAAAAAGTGCAAAAAAAATCGCAGTTTCTTATCCTGAAGCCGCAGACTTTTTTCCAAAAGATAAAACCGCATGGACTGGTAATCCAATTAGAAAATCACTAAGAATACCCGTAACTGACGGGGCAGCAGAATATTTGGGCCTAAAGAAAAATATTCCTACAATTTTGATCTTGGGCGGATCACAGGGTTCAGAAATTATTAATAATATGATACTGGATTCATTACCTGTATTGGTTGAAAAATACCAAGTTATACATCAAGTTGGAAAAAATAATTTTGAGGATTTCAGAAAAATTTCAGATATCACACTAAAAAATTCTCAAACAAAAGAGAGATACAAACTATATTCATATCTTGACGACTTGGCGATGAAAATGTCAGCAGGCGCTGCAGATCTAGTTATCAGTCGCGCCGGATCAACCATTTTTGAAATAGCAAATTGGAAAAAACCAAGTATTCTAATACCGATATCTGAATCGAATAACGACCATCAGCGAAAAAATGCATACATTTATGCTAGAACTGGTGCAGCAATAGTCATGGAGGAATCAAATATGTCTGACAACATTCTCCTGGAGGAAATAGAAAGAATATTGGATAATTCCGAAATAAAAAATAAAATGATAGAATCAGCAAGATCATTTACAAAGGATAATTCCGCAGAAATAATTGCAGAAGAAATTTTGCTTTTGGGTATAAAACACTAAAAATGTCAGAAAAAAATAATCAAAAAGTAGTTACAAGATTTGCTCCGTCACCAACCGGTGTTTTACATATTGGAAATACTAGAACTGCTTTTTTTAATTATTTATTTGCAAAAAAATATGACGGGAAATTTATTTTGAGAGTTGAGGATACTGACACAGAGAGAAGTAAAAAAGAATACGAAGAAAACATAAAAGAATCAATGAATTGGCTCGGGTTGGATTATGATGAATTTTATCGGCAATCTGACAGATCAGAAATTTATAAAGAATATTTACAGAAGTTGATTGATTCTGGAAACGCATATATTTCTAAAGAATCTACCGGCGATAGAACCGAAGTAATTCGATTCAAAAATCCAAACAAAAAAATTACCTTTGATGATATGATCCGGGGACCAATTACTTTTGACACACAGGAATTGGGTGATTTTGTCATTGCAAAATCACTAACAGAGCCACTATATCATTTGGCAGTTGTGGTTGATGATCACCAAATGGGTATTACCCATATAATTCGTGGAGAAGACGGCATTTCTAATACTCCTAGACAAATCCTCATTCAAGATGGAATCGGCGCAATTAAGCCAAAATACGCTCATTTACCACTAATTTTGGGCCAGGATAAGTCAAAACTATCAAAGAGGCATGGCGCTGTTTCTATAACAGAATACAGGAATTTGGGCTATATAAAAGAGGCTATTTTGAATCATTTGGCGATGCTAAGCTGGAATCCTGGAACTGATCAAGAGATTTTTACTATGAATGAGTTAATAAAGGAATTTTCTGTAGAAAAAATTAACAAAAGCGCAGCAGTCTTTAATATCGAAAAATTGGATTGGTTTAACAAAGAACACTTGAAAAAGGTAGATCAAACAGAATTAAATAATCTAATTTTAGAAAAGTTAAAAAGAATATCAGGATTCGATTATAATAATGCAGAGAAAATTCAAAAACTTTTACCAATAATAAAAGAAAGACTTTCAAAAATATCAGATATTGATAAAATGATATCTGATGGGGAATTGGAATATTTTTTCAATTTACCAAAATATGAAATAGAAAAAATAATTTGGAAAAAATCCGACAAAAAAGACACAATAGAATATTTGTCAGAAATTTTATCAAGATTACAAAATTCCTCAGAAGACAATTTTTCTAGCACGGAAAATATAAAAAATATTATTTGGGATTATGCTGAACAAAAGGGAAGAGGTCAAGTTTTGTGGCCACTAAGATTTTCTCTATCTGGTAGAGAAAAAAGTCCAGATCCTTTTACTCTTGTTTTTGTTCTTGGCAAAACTGACACTATCAATCGAATAAAAATTGCAATTTCAAATTTAAATGAAGAATAAAAATATATACAGATTAATAAAATTTTTTTCACTAACTTTATTTTTTGTGTTTTTTTTACCATACAATACTAGCGCATCAACTACCGAAATTAATAGACTGAATGAACAGATAGATCAAAAAAGAAATGAACTTCAAGAAATTGATCGTGAAATAGAAAGACAAAAACAGGCTATTCAAGCAACTTCTGGCAGAGCAAATACTTTACAAAATACACTACAACAATTAGAGGCCAGTAGAAGAAAATTGTTAACAGATATTAGTCGGACAGAAACAAGGATTTTGGAGGCCGAATTAACAATTGAAAAACTCTCGCTAGAAATTTTGGAAAAAGATAAATTTATCAAACATTCATCAAAAACAATCGCTGAATCGATCAGAAGAATGAATCAATATGAGTCAATTTCTGCTGTAGAAAGGATATTGGGCTATCAATCAATATCGGATTTTTGGATGAATTTGGAGCAAGATTACATATTTCAGGACAGAGTTCGTAATGAAATTAATTCATTAATCAAAGCAAAACAGGATTTGGAATTGAGGGAACAAGAAAAAGAAATTGAAAAAAAAGAATTAGCAACTTTTCGTGTTGAATTATCAAGCGAAAGACAATCAGTAGAACATACAAGAAATCAACAAGCAGAATTATTACAGAGAACAAAAAACGAAGAAGCGGAATATCAGAGAATTTTGGCAGAAAATCTTCGAAGAAAGCAGGCTTTCGAAAATGATTTGTTAGAAATTGAATCAAAATTAAAAATATTGATTGATCCAAAATCATATCCTGCGGCCAGAAGCGGTATTATTTCTTGGCCATTAGATAATATTCGAATTACCCAGATGTTTGGAGGATCTCAATTTGCTCAAACCAATCCACATATATATGGCAGGCCTTTTCACCCCGGAACTGACTTTGCTGCTCCAATTGGAACTAGAGTAAAATCTGTTTATAACGGAAAGGTGATTGCGTTGGGAAATACCGATGATTATCCTGGTTGTTATGCGTGGGGAAGATGGATTCTGGTTGAACATACAAACGGACTATCGTCGTTGTATGCACACTTATCAAGTATTTCTGTCACTGTCGGACAACAGGTTACAACTGGTCAGGTTATTGGATTATCTGGAAATACTGGTGTTACAACAGGACCACATCTACACTTGACATTGTATGCTTCTCAAGGTGTAAAAGTCGGAAAATACGGCGATTATAGACCGGGTGGAACTGGTTGTGCGGCAACAAATGCAACTGGACCGTTTGCCGATCTAAATGCGTATTTGGATCCAATACAATATTTACCAAAACAATAAATATCAACACTAGGTATAACTTATAATTATTTATGATAAAATATAGAAGATATGAAAAAAAATAAAAACAAATCCTCGGGTTTTATACATGCGATAATATTATTAATAATTGCATTGGTTGTAGCATCATTGTTTGGATATGGACCGCAATATATATGGGATCAATTTTTGGCACCAATATTTATTTTTGCCTGGGATATAATTGTTGCGATTGTTAACTTTGTATCAAATCTAATCAAAAAAATCATTGAGATATCAAATATATTAAATTGGTTCAATTAATTCGTTGTTGAACAGGAAGGTTATTTGTATCAAACAATCGGATCCATTTATCGAATTCTTACTTTATTGGTATCTAAGTAGTATTTATAGTGTATAGTGTCGCAAAAGATATATTGTGCGACATAGTATCACCTTGGACAATGCACCCTTATTTCGTAATCATCTATATCATCTCATCTATCTTTTATAATTCGCAAATACACCTAAAATTATTTTAATTATTTAAAAAAACAAAAAACACTCACATAGTTTTGTGAATGTCTTTTGAAAATTTATTATTTTTTTAATAAATTTATTTTTTTAGATTAGTTTGCAAAAGCAACTTCTCTAACCTTGTTCCAACATTTTGATGAATGAACCCACGGTCTTGTACCCTGAGTATCGTATAGATATTGGGCATACGCCATGTTACCTTCTATTGAGTAGATGTTATAACCTAATCTAATAGCGGTATCCGCATGATATTTTTCGTTAATTTGCATAACTCCAACATCAGCAGGATTCACTCTCCCCCTCAGTACTGACCCTGTAGAATCCGAATGTCTAAATCCAGATTCACAACGAGCGATTTCTATCATGATTGGTGTATCGCTAAAATTGTTCTCTACGATCTCTTTTGTTGTTTTGAGTTTTTTGGGTTCTGTTTCGGTATTTTTGATTTCTGTATTGACCACTTCAGTGGCCTGCTCTGTTCTGACACTGTCTGTTTTTTGGTTTTTGGAAATATCAAATATTTGATTAGCATTTGCTGATGCAAATAAAAGTGATATTCCTATGGCAAGATGTATAATAAGTTTTTATTTAATTTCAATCTGTGCATACATCCGTTATATCGAACACAGGTTCTAGGTTTTTCTTGTTTACAAGGCCTAGAACTAAAAAAACTCAAGCAATGCTTGAGTTAGTAATATGATAGCAAAATTGAATTGTTTTGTCAATCAAAAAACTGAATAAAATTTTATATTAGTTGACATCAAAATATGGCTCTAAATATAGTTTATTTGCAATTTGCTGCGACACTATACCCTGCCTCCTCCGCTTTATTTTTGTCTGAAAAAAATATTTTATTTTCCTCTTTTATTCTAGAAACACCCGAACAATGCAAGAAATAGTATTTTGTTCCGTTTTTTGAGGCAACAATCGTGCCTTTTTGATTATTTTCTGTCTGATTATTGGGGATTTGTGGTTGATTTGTTGGATTTTTGGATAATGTTTCAGAAAAATCGACATAGAAGTCGTTTGAGATTACTATGTCCTCATTATTATTATGCTTTTTTATTGATAATATCAAAAAAATATCAACAGGTAGCAGAATTGCTGATAATAGTAACAGGCACTTGATTTTTAAACTGATTTGTTTTAAACTCATATAACTAATATAAATTAGCAAACAGAGTTAAAATCTGATTAAAATATCAAAATATGTCACATGTAAAAGCAGCAGGAACAGCAAAGAATCTTACAGACTCAAATCCACAATATTTGGGTGTAAAACTTTATGATGGTGAAAAGGCACAGAACGGTAGTATTATAGTTAGACAAAGAGGCACAAGAATATTGCCCGGAAAAAATGTAAAGATGGGAAAAGATCATACTATTTTTTCTATAAAATCTGGCGTTGTGAAGTATGGATCAACAAGAAAAAAAGGTTTTAATAACAAAACTGTTACAAAGAAAATAGTTAGTGTTGTTTAATCTTTTTCTATTACTATTTTTACAGTAGATTCTTTTTTGTAGGCAGATATTGTTATATTGAATTCACCCAATTCTTTTATTGGTTCTTTTAGAATTATCCAGTCCTCACTAATATCAAAACCCAAATCCCCTATCGCGTCTGCAATTTCTTTTTCGTGAATTTTTGCGAACAAGTGACCTTTCTCGTTTGCTTTGCATTTGATTTTTGCTATTTTTCCACTTATTGCATTCAATAATTTATGCGCTTTTTCTTGAAGCTTCTCGCTCTTTTGGAGTTTGTTAGCTTTTAGTGATTTGACCTGTTTTATATCCCCCGGAGAGGCAAATTTGACCATTTTCCTTGGTATTAGCATATTCATAGCGTAACCCTCGCTAACCTCTTTTATATCGCCTTTCTGACCTAGTCCTGTAATGTTTTGTAGTAGTATAACTTTCATATTATTTTAATAATTCGATTGCTTTTTGCATCTGATAATCTCTAAGGCTAATATTGTCATCTGGTGATTCTTCTATCAAAATGTCCGGCTTTAGTCCACCGTTTGATATAGAGTTGCCATCTGGTGTCAACCATTGTGCGACGGTAACTTTTAACGATGTATCCTTTGTAACAGAAACCAATTCCTGAACAGAACCCTTTCCAAAGGTGCTAGTTCCAATAATTGTAGCAACACCGTGCTCCTGTAATGCGCCAGCAACTATTTCTGACGCTGAGGCAGAACCACTATTTACCAAAACTACCATTTTGAAATCCTTGTTATTTTCGCCGTAGCCCTTGCTTCTAAATATTTTTTCAACATTATTACCAAAATTTTCTTTTACAATTACTTTTCCTGTAGGCAGAAACCAGCTTGCAATATCAATAGATGCGTCTAGAAATCCTCCAGGATTACCGCGTAGATCCAAAATTAATTTGTCTTTTCCTGACCTTTTGAATTCATTAAAAGCGTTTCTAAACTGACTGGTTGAGTTTGATGAAAAATTATAAAGTGAAATTATAAAAACATCATCAATTATTTCTGTATCAAGAGTTGGAATATTGATTTTGTCTCTAATAATTTCAATATCGAATGATTCATCTGCACTTTCTCTGAAAACTGTTAATTTTACACTAGTACCAATAGGTCCTCTGATTCTGCTAACCGCATCATCAATTGACATTGAAAAAGTAGAAATGCCATCTATTGATAATATAATGTCACCCTCGATTATTCCAGATCTCTCAGCCGGAGTATTTTTTAGTGGAGAAACAACTACAATCATTTTTTCTTTTACACCTATTTCCATTCCAACACCAAAAAATTCGCCTTGAATACTATCTTCAAATTTCTTGTTCTCTTCTGGTGTAAGAAATTGTGTATAAGGATCATTTAGGGAATTTACCATACCTTTTATTGCACCAAATATCTTTTCCTGATCAGAGATTTTGTTATCAGAATCAACTGGTTTGTATTTGTCATCTAACAATTTCCAAACTTTCCAAAAAGTTGTCAGATCGATTTGATTGAAGGCGTTAGCGGAATTTTTTGCTGGTATATTGTATTGATTTAAATTAATGAAATTTGCACTAAACAATCCGCCGGAAAATATTATTAAACCGACCAATATTAAAATCAGAATAGTTCGTAGATTTTTGAAATTTATATTCATTTATATTGATTATTGCAAAAAAACATTTGAGGGTCAAATATAAAACTGGTATAATCTATAGAATGATAAGCGAATATAAACACAAGAATATAGTGTGGATTGATTTAGAAAATCCAACACAGGAGGAAGCACTGCAAATGGTTGAAAGATTTGGTATAGATCCGCTGGTTGCAAATGAGCTGATTCTTCCGACACTTAGACCAAAAGTTGATTATTACAAGGATTATATATATTTGATATTGAACTTTCCTGCGCATCACAAGGGTTTTGACAGACATAATTCAGAATCAATACAAGAAATAGATTTTATTATTGGAAAAAAGTTTATTATTACAACCAGATATAGCAACGTTGATGCCTTCCTAGAATTTTCAAAAGCCTTTGAGGTGCAATCAATTTTGAACAAAAGTAATATGTCCGACAATGCCGGATATATTTTCTTCTATATGACACAATATTTGTACAAATCAATGATGAATCGATTGGCAAATATTCAAGATCTTTTGCATGACATTGAGAACAAAATCTTTTCTGGTCATGAAAAAACTATGGTTATTGAAATTTCAAAATTGAATCGCAGAATTTTAAATTATAAAGAATCAATTTCTTTACACAAAGAAATTCTGGAATCATTCGAGGTGGCTAGTCGTAGATTTTTTGGTGAAGAATTTGATTACTATGCGCACAGTATTATTGGTGAATATTACAAAGTTAGGGGTGAATTAGCTAGCACAAAGGAGTATTTGGAGGAATTGCGTAATACGAACGATTCCCTACTTTCAACAAAACAGAATGAAATTATGAAGATTTTGACTGTAACAAACTTCATTTTTCTACCACTGGCATTGATTGCTGGAATATTCAATATGAATGCTGATTTGCCAATTGTTGGTAGTCGGTACGATTTCGAAATAATTATTACAATAATGCTCGCTATTTCTATTGGAATGTACATATATTTCCGAAGAAAAAAGTGGTTATAATTTGTTTCACTAAATACAGAATGTCCACAGCCTATACACTTTCTGTAAGAATTTTAGAATTTATTTAAAATAAATTTATGTTAATCTAGTAATATTCAACATGAGTAATGAAAAATTAAAAATTCCCCCACAGAGCACAGAAAGTGAAATGGCATTGTTGGGATCAATATTATTGAGACCAGAATCAATAAACGAAATTCTAGATATTGTATCCCTAAATCATTTTTATTCTGATAGGCACAAGAAAATCTACGAAACAATGTTGGAGCTTTTTTCAAAATCTATTCCAATTGATTTGATTTCTCTTTCGAGTAGGTTGAAGGAACGAAAAATACTAGATCAGGTTGGCGGAAAAAGTTATTTGTCAGAAATTATTGAGTCAGTTCCCTCCTCTGTAAATATAGTGCATTATGCTGATATTGTTATAAAAAAGTCAGTTACTAGAAGCTTGATTGATGCATCACACGAGATTGGTGCAATGGGATATAATGAGGAACATGATCTGGAATCACTTCTTGATGCAGCAGAAAAAAAGATTTTTGCAGTAACAAATCGTAGCACAAAGAAAAACTTTTTTTCACTAAAAGAAACACTGCCAGAAGCATGGGAAAGATTAGAAAAATTACACAAGTCAAAAGATGAATTGAGAGGTATACCGACTGGATTCAAAAGTTTGGATAATACATTGGCCGGATTTCAAAAATCTGATTTGATAATTCTTGCAGCACGACCATCTATGGGTAAAACTTCTCTGGCTCTGGATATTGCTAGAAATGTTGCTGT
>DAOLDC010000002.1:0-45487 GCA_035327525.1 Minisyncoccota bacterium
ACCCCGACTCCTTCGCTCATTTTCGCTTCGCTTCAATTCGCTCAGTCCGTCTTTCAAATCCTTTCTGCTTGTAAAACAAAATCGCTGATTCCTAACGGAACCAGCTCCTTGTTTTATGTGCGCAGAGAAGGATTTGAACCTTCGTAGCCCGTAGGGCGCCAGATTTACAGTCTGGTGCATTTGACCGCTCTGCCATCTGCGCAATGTAACCTATAATAACTTTAAAAATAAAAATTGTCGAGATTACTGAGATTATCGAGATTGTCGCGACTTCGTGTTTTGTGTTAAAATTATGAAAATGAGCAAAATTTTCCATGACAAAAAAGACTTAATATATTTTTTGGGAATTTTTTCTGTAGTTTTTTTGATATCAATGTTTGTTTTTTCTGCCGTCGGATTGGCACCTGATGGTTACCGACTAGTTGATTATTTGGAAAGAAATAACCCTATTCAGAATTATGCAGATGCAATTGACTATAGTAATGCGAGCACAAGTTCATCCGGTATTTATACCAGACCTGACAAAATTGTTATTAACAAAATCGGTGTGAATACGCAGATTTTGCAACCCAACACGCGTGATGTGGCAGAACTGGATCGATATTTGTTGCAGGGCGCGGTGCATTATCCCGGCTCAGGCTCTATCGAAAAGGGAAATATGTTTCTATTTGCCCATAGTACTGGTTTGCAATTTGTTCAGAATCAGGCATTCAAAGCTTTTAATAATTTGAATAAATTGACCGTCGGAGATGAAATAGAAGTTACAGCTGACGGAAAAATTTATATTTATAAAGTAAAAACTGTAAAACTAGCTGACGAAAATTCCGCACTAGTGCGTTTTGATAACAACAAAAGGATGCTGACATTGTCGACTTGTAATACTTTTGGTGCAAAACAAGAACGCTGGGTTGTCGAAGCGGAATTTTATCGATAATTTTTTCGCTTCAATTCGTTTTACCTCAACTCACTAATTAATTTTACCTCATTAAATACTCCCAAATTTCCACGATCACGACTTTCTAGAGTGTAATTATTTTCAGCAATTTCTTTGTCACCAATTACAACAAAATAGGGAACTTTTTCTACTTTTGCTTTACGAATTTTTTTACCAAATCCTTCATCAGAATTTTCTAATTCAACTCGAATTCCTTTTTGTTTTAGTGATTTATACAATTCTTGCGCTTTCTGATTATGAGATTCTGCGACTGGAATTATTTTCAACTGAACAGGGCACAACCAATATGGAAAATTTCCAGCAAAATGCTCAATTAGAATTGCCAAAAATCTCTCATATGATCCCAGAATTGCTCGGTGAATCATAACTGGTGTCTTTTTTTGACCATCTCTATCTGTGTATTCCAGTTCAAATCTGGCTGGCATATTGAAGTCCAATTGAATTGTTGCCAACTGTCGCTCTCTGTCTAATGAATCTTTGAACATAAAGTCCAGTTTTGGTCCATAAATCGCAGCTTCACCTTCGACAACTTTTGCATTCAATTTTAATTCATCAGAAATTTCTGCCAGCATTTTTTCTGCTTTATCCCATGTTTCTGTTGTACCAATATATTTTTCTGGATGCTTCAGATCTCTGATAGATAATGAAACCCAGTGATTTCCGTACAGACCAATATCTGTATAAAATTCTTCAATTATTTTTACGATATTTCCAACCTCCTCTTTTATTTGATCTGGAGTACAAAAAATATGACCATCATCACAAGTTATTGCTCGAACACGTGTCAAACCGCCGATTTCACCCGGCTTTTCGTCGCGATACTGCATTGTTGACTCCATCAGCCGAACCGGCAAATCTCTATAACTACGAGGAATAGAGGCATAAATCTGGGTATGATGAGGACAATTCACTGGCTTCAAGACAAAATCGTCATAATGACTAACAACTTTCATCAATTCATCGGCAAATTTTTCGGCATGACCAGATTTTTCATACAGCTTTATTTTTGCAAGATGAGGAATTGTAACTTCTTGCATATCATAGCGACTACTGATTTCGAACAATCTGTTTTTTAGCGCGTTTCTAATTGCGGTCCCTTTTGGGGTGAACATCGGCAATCCAGATCCAACCAAATCAGAAAAAGTAAACAAATTCATTTCTTTGCCAATTTTGCGATGATCGCGTTGTGCCGCTTCTAGTATTTTTTTGTTATAATTATCCAATTCCTTTGCTGTTTCAAATGCAACACCATAAATCCTAGTTAGCATTTTGTTTTTTTCATCACCACGCCAATATGCGCCAGCGGTATTTATAATTGCAAAAGCATCTGTGTTTATCTCGGAAGTGTCATTTATGTGTGGACCAGAACATAGATCGACAAAATCACCTGTTTTATAGATTGATAATTTTTCTCCATTTTTTACCAAGTCGTTTATCAATTCGATTTTGTACGGATTTTCAGCAAACATTTTTTGCGCATCATCTGGAGAAATTTCTGCACGTTCAAAAGTCAATTTTTTATTTGTAGATTTCTTTATACCTTTTTGAAATTCTCTTAGGTTTTTGTCTGTTGGAATTTTTCCTTCACTAAAATCAATATCATAGTAAAAACCATTTTCTATAACTGGACCGATTGCCAATTTTGCCTGTGGATCAAATTTCAAAACTTCTATTGCTAATAAATGGGCAAGTGAATGCCTGATTTTGTAAATCTGCGATTCTTTTTCATCTTTCATATAAGCTAGATTATGCCTTAAAGTCAAGAATAAGTAAACTTTTTTTATTTGACAAAACCTCTACAGTATTCCAATATACAGTTAGAACAGTAACAAACGAAGGTACGCCTTCAAAAAACTGAAAGGTAGGATACGGGTATGCCCAGTATAGTAAGAGAAATGTTCATTGAAAAAAGAAATTTGACGATCGAAAGATGGGTAGATTTGTTGGTCTCTCGCCGAAAACAAATTACACAATTCTTTGACTCATTCACACTACCTGAGTTAGGAAGTTTTCGATCACCTCGTGATGACGACAGGGAAATTTATGATTTAAATCATGACAACCCTGGATTCTGGGGAGATTTATTTCTAATCAAAAATGGCGACGGATTGTTCAAAGACATTCAGGGTATTTTTGGCGAGCAACCAGTTTCTCGCATTAAAATATTTGATCCACTGACAAAAAGTATTGTCACGGGACCGCTTGATTGGTCAAAGAATTATACAGGCGTAAAATATCTCTGGGGGATAACAAGATCAGCACAGTGGGTGTTGGTGAAAGTGGATTTTGATCTTGAAAAACTCCATGGTTACTGCCGTGAACGTGCTACACGAGTAGAAGTCAAAGGATCAAATCCTGGGGAAATTCTGGAAATTACCGGAACAAATCCTCTCGATATATGGATGACCATGGGTCGACAAGTTGATGATTGGACTAATCGTAGGTTCAGTCAATATTCGGAGATCAAGCGTCTGCAGAATGAAATGAATTTTGATAATCAGATTGTCATAAATTCAATCTAACCACTTATGTAAATTATTGCTTGCCTCAAGGACTCACACCCCTTGAGGCATTTTTTATTTCAAAACTATTTGGAGCAATTCTGGAAATTCATTTGTTCCCATGTCGCCGTGGGTAAAGTGTCCTTTGTCCTTAAAAATTACCGTTTCAGCATTTGGAATTTTGCTTTTTAAAATATCAAAACTAGTTTGAATTTCATCAAAATCATCTTGTGAATGCAAAATATAAATTTTATCAACTTTTCCTTCCAAATTAATTTGAAAATCAAAAAAATCTCCAATTTCTTTTTTTGGATCAATCCATGGTGCTACTAGAATTAATTTTGAGACACGAATATTATTTTCTGAAAGAAATCTTACCCAAAATCCAGCCCCACAGCTATGACCAACCAATATTGTGTCAGAATTTATTCTGAACTGAGAAATTGTATCTAACCAATCAGAAAAAACTGGTGCAAATGGTTTGGGCATTGAAGGAATTTGAGTCAAAATATCCCTGACCATTAATTGTTGATGAAGCCACGGAAGCCAATGAGAAAATATTTGTGAGTTTCGGTCACTATTATAAAAACTTTTCTTTTCAGGCATCCCATGCAGAATTATTGCGTTTTTCATTTTTATATTATAGCAAAGATTTCACAACTCCTTAATTTTTTCAGCCATAACCGATAATTCGCCACCTTTGTCAGACAAACGACCTTTTATGGCAATACATTTCTGTGGAATCAAAATATCTTTGTTTTCAATATAGATTTTTGGAAAAATTACAATTTCGATTTTGTCCTTCAAGTCACTGATTTTTAGAAATGCCATTTCGTCACCTTTTTTTGTCCTAATTATTTTTAATTCATCAACATGTCCTGCAACAACCGTCATCATACCGTTTTTGAGACGCGATTTTACATCGGTAATTGATAAGATTTTTTCTAATTTTTCCTTGAACTTTTCTAGTGGATGACCTGATATATATAATCCGAGCAACTCTTTTTCCCACGCCAATTTCTGAGCATCACTAATTGGCTCAGCTGGTTTTAATTTGAGCCGCGGCATTGATATTGTTTCATTTGAAAAAAGGGAAGCCTGGTCGTTCGAATTCTTTAACGACTCTTTTGAGTATGACAAAATATCCTCCAAATTGTGTAACATTTCTGCTCGACTACCAAAATTATCCATAGCACCAGATTTTATTAACGCCTCCATGGATTTTTTATTCAAATTTCTATCATTAATTCTCTGCAAAAAATCCTCCAGTGATGCAAAATTTCCGCCACGCTTTCTCTCACTTATTATTGTGTTAGCAATTCCTTCACCAAAGTTTTTTATAGTAGTCAGTCCAAAACGAATTTTTTCACCAACAACAGTAAAATCGCCAAAACTCTCATTGATGTCTGGTGGCAAAACATCTATACCCATCCTTTTGCACTCATCAACCATTTCAAAGATTTTGTCTACATCACCAGAATCCGCTGACAAAACT
Source organism: Minisyncoccota bacterium (assembly GCA_035327525.1). GTDB lineage: Bacteria > Patescibacteriota > Minisyncoccia > Phycocordibacterales > JAACPR01 > JAKLEX01. The sequence continues at coordinate 4,952 of DAOLDC010000002.1, forward strand.
GATGCCATATACAGAACTGGATAATTGGCCTTCAGATAGGATGTCAAATATGCGATTCGTCCGTAGCTGGCGGCGTGTGCTTTGTTGAAACCGTATGCGGCAAAAGTTTCTATAGATTCCCATAGTTTTGTCGTCTGATTTTCGGAAAGTCCTGCAACTTTTTGACAACCAGTTGTGAATTTTTCTCTTTGAGCTGCCATAACTTCTGGGATTTTTTTTCCCATGGCTTTTCGAAATTTGTCAGCTTCACCCCAAGAATAGCCAGCAAATTTTACCGCAATCATCATAATATCATCCTGATAAATCAAAATTCCAAAAGTTGGTTCTAATATTTCCTTGAACCTGTCGTCCAAGTATTTTACTTTTCCGGGATTGTGTTTTCGCTCGATATAATCTGGAATAAAAGCCATCGGACCCGGACGATATAATGCGACCATCGCATTGATGTCATTTATATTTGTTGGTTTCAAATCTTTCAAGAATTTCGTCATACCCTGACCGTTCAATTGAAATGTTGCAGCTGTTTCGCCACGCGCCAACATTTCGTAAGTTTTTTTGTCATCATCAGAGACTTTGTCCAAATCGATTTTTGTATTATGAATTTTTTCGACAAGTTTGAGAGTGTTGGCCATTATGGTTAGATTTTTTAATCCTAGAAAATCAAATTTCAATAATCCGATTCCGTCTTCACCAACAGAATACATATCGTATTGTGTAATCAATTTTCCTTCGCCTTTTGGATCAAATTGTAGTGGAACATCCTCGTCGAGTGGATCTGGCGAAATAACAACCCCTGCGGCATGAACACCGATATGTCTGGCACAACCCTCGATTTTTTTTGCCATATCTATTATTTTTTTTGCGTCGGATTCTTTTTTGTAAATAGTGTTCAATTCTGGAACCTCATCCAGCGCTCTATCGATTGTCATCGGAAAACCCTGTTTACCCATTGGAATTAACTTTGAAATTCTATCACCGACAGAATATTCATAACCCAACGCTCGAGCAACATCTCTCACAGCACCACGCGCCATCATTGTTCCAAAAGTACCTATTTGTGCCACATGATCCTTTCCGTATTTTTCCCTAACATAATCAATCAATTCATCACGCCTATCGTCTGCAAGGTCCATATCAATATCGGGTGCAGAAGGTCGCTCTGGATTCAAAAATCTTTCGAATGGTAAATTTAGTTTGATAGGATCGACAGTTGTTATTCCAACAAGATATGAAACCAGCGATCCAGCAGCAGAACCTCTAGTGTTTGATAAAATTTTCTTTTCTCGGGCTGCTTTTAACATATCAGCCACAGCCAAAAAATATTTTGAATAACCTTTTGTTTTTATAATCTCCAGCTCGTAATTAATTCGATCTTCAATCTCGACAGTTTTTTTTAATTCACGGAAATCTAATCCCAAGTATGCCAAACGACGTAACTCATCATCTGCGCTCATACCGTTTTCGATTTTGTAGTCCGGAAATTTCCATTTTCCTATTTCTATTTCTAGATTACACATATCCGCGATTTTTTTTGTATTCTCGATTGCTTCCGGCTCGTTCTTGAATAATTCATTTATTTCAGCCTGATCAATAAAGGAAAAGTCCGCATCATCACGTGCAAAAGCCGAATCGTTACCGAAGCTGGATTGAATCGAAAGTAGAGTTCGGCGCGCCTCCTTGTCATCCTTATTCATGTAATAAATATCCTGCGTTGCTACAAGAGGAAAATTATTTTCAGTCGAAAATTTCTTGATTTTTTTTGTAAGTTCTGCAAAATCCTCAATTTCTGGATGATGACATAATTCGATAAAAAAATTCTCAGCGCCGAAATTGCTAATATAAAAATCTGCAATTTTTTTTGCTTTATCAAAATCACTAACTCGTAGCGCATTAGAAATTTCACCACCAAATGCTGGTGCAATACAAATCAAATCACTTGAATATTTTTCTATAAGTTCCTTGTCGATTCGAGGTTTGTAATAAAATCCCTCCAAATGCGAATCGGTAACTAGCTTTATCAAATTTTTGTAGCCACTTTTGTTTTTTGCCAAAAGAACAAGTCGTGCGCGTTGATTATCAATTCGAGCCTCCTTGTCGTGCCTTGTTCTGTTTGAAACATAGAAATCTACACCGATAATTGGTTTTATTCCAGCATCGATACATTTTTCATAAAACTGAATTGCACCGTACAAATTGCCGTTATCTGTTAGTGCGATTGCTGGCATTTCTAATTTTTTTGCCTTATTTATCAAATTGTCAATTTTTGGCAAAGCATTAAGTAGACTATAATGACTGTGAGTGTGGAGATGAACAAAATCTGATTTCATGTTTGCTATTATAGATGAGATGATGATATATGAAAAGAGGATAATTAATCTATAAATTTTTTAGAATAAATGAAAAAAGTAAAATTTCAAAAAACAAATATCAAAAAACCGCAAAATAATTTTGTGGTCGGAATAGATGAAGTTGGGCGTGGACCATTGGCTGGGCCAGTATATGTTTGTGGAGTTTTGATGACCACATCACAATACAAAAAAATAATGAAATCAAAAATAATTTTTAATTTGCGTGATTCAAAAAAACTATCAGAAAAACAGCGTGAGATGTGGTTTGAAAATATTTTATTATGGCAAAAAGAGGGTTTGTTGGATTTTGTTTGTTTCAATCAAACCGCAGATTCTATAGACAAAAATGGTATAAGTTTTTGTATTAGGAAATGTATTTACAAAATTTTGCGCAAATTAGAGGTGGCTAACAACTCACAGATATTATTGGACGGATCATTATTTGCTCCAAAAAATTTCCATAATCAGACTACAATTATAAAAGGTGATGAAAAAGTGCCAATAATATCTCTAGCATCAATTATTGCAAAAGTAACTCGTGATAAATATATGATAAACATTTCAAAAAAATTTTTTAAATATAATTTTGAAACCAATAAGGGTTACGGAACCGCAAAACATTGTGCTGCAATAAAAAAATACGGCATAAGCAAAATTCACCGAAAAAGTTTTTGTTCAAATCTAATAATGTAAACAAAACTATTTACTGTCAAAATATCAATTTGCACTTTTTTGTGCTTGTGATATTATGTCTGGATTATGGTAGTACGAATGCGACATACAAGGTCTCAGGTTGGACAAAACCGAGCCCACAAAAAATTATCAAAACCATCATTAACACGTGATCAGAATGGTGCTATTTCTATTCGCCACAGAGTATCAGCGGTGACTGGAATGTACAAAGGGAGACAAGTTATAGATGTAAACAAAAAACTAATAAAAAAAGCAAAAAAGAACCAGCCTACATCTAGCGAGAAGCCGTCAGCAGAAAAGAAATAACAAATATAAAAAGCGCTAAACCAAATAGCGCTTTTGCTTTTATTTTCTATATTGTTATAATACAAAAAGTATTTCTTTAAATTAATAAATAATTATTTTATGTCGAACAGGCACATTTCCAGATCAATCGTATTACAAACTCTTTTTGAAAAAGATTTCAGAGATGATTCGTTCGACTTAGAGAAAACTATTATTTTTAACGCAACAGAATTTGCTTCTGGTTCTGGTGATTATCCATTCATAAGAAAATTGGTAGATATTGTAATTAGTAAACAAGCAGAAATTGACAAAATTATTGTAAAGGCTGCACCAGACTGGCCATTAGAAAAAATTTCTGCAGTTGATAGAAATATTCTCCGAATTGGATTGGCAGAACTATTATTTTCTGATCGATCCGAGGTCCCATCAAAAGTAGCCATCAATGAGGCAATAGAATTAGCAAAAACTTTTGGTGGAGAGTCTTCGGGAAAATTTGTTAACGGAGTTCTGGGTGCTGTTTACAAGGAGCTTGGTGAGCCGGGCAAGGAGGAAGTTGGCACAACAAAAAGAAAAAAAAACATTCCATTTGATGAGATGAAAATCGAAAAAAAAGCCGGTGCGGTTGTGTATTCTGTGCATAACAATGAAATATATCTGGCATTTGTTCATGATGTTTTTGGACGCTGGACATTATCAAAAGGTGGTATTGTCAATGATGAGTCAGTAGAAGCTGGCGCGGTTCGTGAAATAAAAAATGAAATGGATCTTGATATAGAAATAATAGAAAAAATCGGGGAAAACGAATATGTTGCCAACCATCCCGAAAAAGGCCAGCACAGAAAACAAGTTACATATTTTCTGGCAAAATCTCCATATGGCCAATTGAAGCTTGGTGATTCTGGCGGATTGGATGATGCTAGATGGTTCAAATTGTCTGAAATTCTTGACCTAAATTTTTATGATGATATTCTGCCTCTTATTGCCTTGGCAATAAAGAGAATTCCTGAAATAAGTCAAGTTTCTGTAGATATCACAAAAGCCTGATTTATATATGAGTTTTTTCAATAATAGAATGTTTCTTACTCAATAAATATTTAGAATATGGATTATACAAAATTAGAAGAAAAAATCGGTGTTAAGTTCAAGGATCAGGTTTTGATCAAGCAAGCTTTTACACACAGATCGTATCTGAACGAAAATAGAAATAGTGGATTACAACATAACGAAAGATTGGAATTTTTGGGTGATGCTGTTATGGAATTGGCTACAACAGATTATTTATACAAACATTTTCCAGAAAAAACAGAAGGTGATCTGACTTCACTAAGAGCATCATTGGTCAATACACAGACAATTTCTGATGTTGCTTTCGAATTGGGTTTTAATGAATATTTGCTATTGTCAAAAGGTGAAACAAAAGATACCGGTAGAGCCAGACAATACATATTGGCAAATACATTTGAAGCAGTTATTGGGGCGATTTTTCTAGATCAGGGATATGAAGTAGCAAAATATTTTATTTATCAATTTTTGATTCAAAAATTAGAAAAAATAATCGAAAACGGCTCGTGGATAGATGCAAAAAGCAAATTACAGGAAATCGTTCAAGAAAAAAATTCACTAACACCAACATACAAAACCATAAAAGAAGACGGTCCAGATCATGACAAGCGATTTACTGTTGCATTATTCTATGGCGAAAAAAATATTGCTGAAGGTTCAGGAAAATCAAAACAAGAAGCAGAACAAGATGTCGCCAAAAAAGTCCTGTTGGAAATGGCGGTAAAAAATAAGAAATAATTGTTTTTGTGATATAATTTTCATCAATGCATCTAAAAGAATTAGAAATATCAGGATTCAAGTCGTTCGCTAAAAAATCAAGCCTAAAATTTAATGCGCCAATATCGGCGATAGTTGGACCAAATGGATCAGGAAAATCAAACATTGCCGAAGCATTTCGATTTGTATTGGGTGAACAATCAATAAAATCCATGAGAGGAAAAAGGGGTGAAGATCTGATTTTTAATGGAACCCAGTCCATTGCAAAACAACATCGTGCAGTTGTGCGTGTTGTTTTTGATAATTCATCAAAAAAACTGCCGATTGATTTTGATGACGTGATATTGGAAAGAGTTGTAAATAGAGATGGTTCAAATCAATATTTGATAAATGGTTCAGAAGTCAGACTGAGAGATGTTATCGAACTATTGGCGTCTGCAAATATTGGATCAAGTGGACATCACATTATTTCACAAGGTGAAGCTGATAGAATCCTCAATGCCAATCCAAAAGAAAGAAAACAAATTCTAGAAGACGCCCTGGGTCTAAAAATTTTTCAATACAAAAAAAATGAAAGCGAAAAAAAGCTAGTAAAAACAAAGGAGAATATTGATCAAGTTCAATCATTACGACGAGAAATTGCTCCACATATAAAATTTCTTAAAAAACAAATTGAAAAAATAGAAGAAGGACGAAAACTCAAGTTAGATTTGATGGTTTTTTATAAAGAATATCTAAAAATCGAATCAGAATATTTAAATAAAAAAAGAGTTGAATTGTCTGGAAATATTGATTTACCAAAAAAGCGTCTTGCTGAAATAGAAAAAGAAATCAAAGAAAAAGAGGCAGAATCACAAATTTCTGGTGAAAGTGAATATCTAGGTGAAATAAAAAAGACAGAGCAAGAAATTTTTAATCTGACAAAAGAAAAAGAAGAATTGATCAAGGAGTTGGGTAGAATTGAGGGGCAAATTTCATCTCTTATTAGACTCAAGGAAAAAGAAAACATCAAGGAATCTCTCATTTCGATAAAAACTGAGGATTATTCACAACTGAACAGTGTACTTGATAAATTTTCTGAAAAATCCGATTCAGCATCTGATACTTCGGATCTAAGGAGTATTATAAAAGAAATTGTAAGTACAATAAAAAACTTTTTTGATAGCAAAACTGAAAAAAATGAATCGTTGGACGACTTGATTCGTGAAATAGAAAAAAACAAGACCAGAAATGGTGAATTAAATAATAAAATTAATGCAATAAAAAATATTGAATCCGAGCTAGTTGCAAAAATAGCTGAACTTAGAAAGAAAATGGACGAGAGCAAATCCAGCTCACTGGAGGCCGAAAAACAAATCGTGTTATTGATGTCCGAAAAAAACAGAATTCAGCAGGAAATTTCCAGACATGCAATTTCTGAGGACGCCCTGCAACGGGACGAATCACTCTTCAAACAAGAATTGACGGAAGCAGCGGTTCTAGTTGGTCGGGAAGTTTTGGATTACGAAAAAAGTGTTGTTGATGGTTTAATTTTGAATGAAAGCAGAGAAAAGCAAATCGATCGTCGAAAAAAATTAGAAAGATTGAAGATTCGCGTCGAAGAGTTGGGCATCGGTGGAGGTGATGAGGTCATAAGAGAATACAATGAGGTTTCCGAAAGGGATCAGTTTTTGATTAGAGAAGTATCTGATTTGGAAAAAACATCAGAGTCGCTAAATCAGTTGATTGTTGATCTGTCAGAAAAAATAGAAACAAAATTTCACGAAGGTGTTTCAAAAATCAATAAAGAATTTCAAAATTTTTTCACACTAATGTTTGGAGGAGGATCAGCATCCATCAATATAATAAAAACAGAAATTAAGCGAAAAAAAGATACTGATATTTCATTTGATATCGATGATATTGACAATGTTGATGATTCTGATGAAAAAAATCTATCTGAAGAGGGAATCGATGTAAAAGTAAACTTACCTAGGAAAAAAATCAGCGGTTTGATGATGTTGTCTGGTGGCGAAAGAGCATTGACATCAATTGCTCTATTGTTTGCAATTTCTCAAGTGAATCCACCACCATTTATTATTCTAGACGAAACAGATGCGGCACTTGATGAGGCAAACAGTAGAAAATACGGCGACATGATCGAAAATTTATCAAAGAATTCTCAATTGATTCTGATTACTCACAATCGCGAAACCATGGGAAGAGCCGGAATATTGTATGGCGTTACAATGAATGGTGGAGCATCACAATTGCTATCGGTTGCTTTTGACGAAGGCGCTCAGTGGGCAAAATAAAATTGCAAACAAAATAAAAAGCCAGCAATAATAATATAGTCTGCAAAAGAAAAGCGCGTTTGCCGACGCGCTTTTTTGTATCATTGACTGGTTATCCGTACACATGGCGACCAAACTCTTTTGAAAAATGAATTCCTTTCTTTGGCTTTTCTTTTTCCTTTTTTGCCAAGTTATTGTTGCTGTGGAAAACTCTTCCACGGTTGGGATCGATTGCAATTTTTCCATTGTGCAAAAAATGCAACAGGCCACACTCATTGCACGGTGATGCAGGCAGAGTAATTCTCCTTTTTAATACCGGAATGATTATTTCGGTATTGATTTTTCCATAACACCGAACACTGTTTTTGTCGCGATTGCGACATTTCATTTTTTTCAATTCGATTCTCCTTTTTTGTACTGTTTGCTTTTTATATTAATTTTTATAAAAAATTTGTCAACAAAAATATATTATAGTTGTTTTACAATACTCATGTTTATATTGTTTCTTTCCAGGTCAATTGCCTCGATTTTTACTATAACATTGTCACTCAATTTGAATATTTTTCCAGTTCGTTCACCAACTATTTGATATTTTTTCTCGTCTAATTTGAAGTAATCCTGACCTAATTTTGAAATATGAACCATACCTTCTGTCAAAGTTTCTTTTAGCTGTACATATAATCCCCACGGTGAAACGCCTGATATTATTCCTTCAAATTCTTGACCAATATGATTCTGCATATATTCGGCCTGTTTGTACTTGATAGACTCTCTTTCTGCTTCCGCAGCAGATATTTCTCTTTCTGTTGATAATATTGCTCCGCGCTCCAATCTGATTATGTCTGTTTTTTCTATTTTTTTATTTTCCAGAAACGTTGCCAAAATTCTATGAACCAAAAGATCAGGATATCTTCTGATTGGAGATGTGAAGTGTGTGTAGTATTCAAACGCAAGTCCGAAATGACCGGAATTTTCGTTTGCATAAATCGCCTTGCTCATTGTTTTTATTGCGATTGATTTTATTAGCGCCTCCTCGTCTCTACCTGCAATTTTTGAAAACAAATCATTCAAATCTTTTGCTCGAATTTCACCATCCTTATCGAGAGGTAATTGGTACCCTAATATTTTTAGAAAACTAGCCAAATCAGCAACCTTGTCTTTGTTTGGGACACCGTGAACTCTGTATATCAATGTGTTTTGCTCTCCACCAAACCTTTTACCTATATCGTGAATATATTTTGCCACTTCGCGATTTGATAATAGCATCATGTTTTCTACAAGTTTGTGAGTTTCCAGAGGTGCTTTTTTTACAATTCGTAATGGCTTACCATTTGGATCTAGTTCAAATTTTATTTCCTCTTTCTCAAATTCTATTGCACCGCTTTCCTTGTTTCTCTTGTTCAAAATTTTTGCCAATTTATTGATCTCGTTTAGTTCGTTATAAAAAATTCCATTACCAGCATCTAGAATTGCCTGAGCTTCTTCATAAGTAAATCTTTTTTTGGAATTTATTACTGTACGACCAAACCATCTTTTTTCTACAACCGCATCTTTTGTAATTTCAAAAATAGAACTGAATGCTAATTTGTCCTCGTTTGGGTTCAAACTACATAGATCATTTGATAAAATTTCCGGCAACATTGGAACAGTTCTGTCGACCATATAGACAGAAGATCCTCGCTGAAATGCCTCTTCGTCCAACGCCGTTCCAGGAGTAACATAATGCGAAACATCAGCAATGTGAACACCGACTTCAAAATTACCGTTTGGTAATTTTTTTATATGTAATGCATCATCAAAATCCTTTGCATCAATCGGATCGATTGTCATTACACTTTCATTTCTAATATCGCGACGTTTTTTGATTTCGGATTCTGGAATTGGAAACCATTGCTGTTTTAGCTTGACGGCTTCATCTTCAATTTCTTTTTTGAAACGAGAATCAAATCCCTTTTCAAAAATAATAGATTGGATTTCAACTTCGTGTTGTCCTTTTTGTCCAAAAACTTTTAACAATTCAACAATAGGGTTTGGCGCGTCTTCTTTCCAGTCAATAAATTTGACCAGCACTTTGTCATTATTTTTTACCTTATTAATGTCTTTTTCGCTTAACAAAAAATTCGTATAAATTTTGTGATTATCTGGTTTTACAAAACAAGCGCTTTCTTCCTTAAAAATAGTTCCAACAAATTGTTCTCGCGCCCGTCTTAATACCACAACTACTTCTCCTGTAATTCTGTCATCTTTTTTTTCTGCCAAAATTTGAACTCGCACAGTGTCGCCGTTTAGTGCGTGGTTCAAATTGTTGTTCTCTATTAAAATATCCTGATCGTCATTAGGATTATCCACATAACCAATACCTTTGCCGGTAGTTGTTATCTTGCCCTCAATTATTGATTGTTTTTCTGTCATCCTAGAACTCTAACAGATTTATGTTGACTATACAAAATAGAATTGCTAATATAACCGCCATGTTAATAATAAGATTACAAAGAGTAGGAAAGAAAAACGAACCAACATTTCGTATTGTTTTGACTGATTCCAAAAACAGCACAAAGAGCGGTAAGTTCCTGGAAGTTCTTGGAGCATATGATGCAAGAGACAAAAACGAAACAAAAATCGATGTTGATAGAGCAAAACATTGGATATCAAAAGGTGCAAAATTATCAGACACTATTCATAATTTGTTCATAAACAAAAAAATAATTACTGGCAAAAAAATAAACGTTTTACCAAAAAAGAGTCCTATCAAAAAAGAAGCAGCAGAAGGAGAAGCAAAAACCGAAGAAGCAAAACCAGCTGAGGCAAAATCCGCAGAAGCTCCAAAATCAGAGGAAAAAAAGTCTGAAGAAGCAAAGGCTTAGTTTTGCATAGTTTCTAATTTTGCAATAATTTGCATTTGTAATATAATTATTTCTAGCAGTTTACCAAACAAGGTACTGCCATTATTGGCTTAAAAGAAAGAAAAATGTCAGAAAAAGAACTTGATTATCAATTTTTGGAATATGTTATAAAAACATTAGTTGATAATCCAAACGATGTAAAGATAGAAAGAACGGTTGATGAAATGGGAGTATTACTAACTTTGACTGTAAATTCCGCTGATATGGGAAAAGTCATTGGTCGTGAAGGAAACACCGCAAAAGCAGTTAGAACACTTTTGAGAGTTGTTGGAATGAAGAACAATGCTCGTGTAAACCTAAAGATCAATGAGCCAGAAGGTGGAAAAAGATCAGCTTCATCTGTTGATGAGGTTATTGATGAATTAAAAATTTAATTTTTTTAAAAAAAACAAAAGGGCGAGACACGCAAAGTGACCTCGTTTTTTTGTTGTGTATCACTAATAAATAAGTTAATCTTGTAAATATGAATTTCCATATAATTACACTTTTTCCGGAATCAATGTCATCTTATATAAAAGAATCTATTATCGGTCGTGCGATTGTTGATAAAAAAATAAAAATAAAATTTTATAATCCTCGAGATTTTACATCTGACAAACGCCGCCGAATAGACCAAAAGCCGTATGGTGGAGGACCTGGAATGGTAATACAAGCAGAGCCGGTGGTAAAAGCAATTAAAAAAGCAATATCACACAGCAAAAAATCAAAAATATTTTTTTTGACACCAAGCGGAAAACAATTCGATACAAGTATTGCAAAAAAAATTGCCAAAAATTCAAACAAAACAAATAATTTGGTAATAATTTGCGGTCGCTATGAAGGAATTGATGAACGCGTAAACAAAATTTACAAGACAGAAAAAATTTCGGTTGGACCATTTGTTTTGACTGGCGGAGAATTACCAGCACTAATTTTGATTGATTGTATTTCACGTCAAATAGAGGGTGTGCTAGGAAACAATTTATCCCCAGAAGAAAATAGAATTTCTTCTGGCCACGTTTTTACACGTCCCGAGATTCTGAAGTACAAGGGTAAAAATTACAAAGTTCCATCAGTTCTGTTGAGTGGAAATCACAAAAAAATAGATGATTGGCGAGCAAAAACAAAATAAAAAGCATATGAATTTCGGTATTCAAAATATCATCAAATTAGCTTTTTTAGTTAATTATCCACATTTCAGTAAAAAACAATAGACCACAAGCATAATATGGTTTATAATATATTCTGAACATTATTTATTTTTAATAACATTATGAAATCAGGCAAATTAAATAGTTTTATTTCCCAGAAAAAAGGTTTCACCCTCCTAGAAATGCTATTGGTAATCGCAATCATTGCTATCCTAGCCGGAATAGTTATTGTCGCCATCAACCCAGGTAGACAATTGGCACAAGCCAGAAATGCTCAACGCGCATCTGATCTGAATGCAATAGACAAAGCTCTGAAGCAGTACTATATCGATAACAGAGCATGGCCTGCGGCATTAAATAGCGACGGAAATGTTTATGATATATGCGATACAGGAGGCGATAATTCAAATGATTGTGTTAATCTAGGAGACGGTATTCTTGTACCAGTTTACATATCTGCTCTACCACAGAATCCATCTGGCGGAAACTATATCCTTGCTCTTGAAACCAACTCAAATCTTTCACTAGGCGCTCCTGGTAGTACAGAATCTGGTTTGTCTCCTGTTTATATTGGTAGCAATGCTGCTTTGATAGCTTTGATTGAAGATGGAGATGGAGGTGGTGGAGGGGGCGGTTGTGATGCTGAGTGTGAGATTGTTACTAGTCTAAGGGATGGACTGGTTGGATATTGGCCATTAGATGTAGATAATAGTACACAGCCAGATGAATCTGATAATAATAACACGGGATCTGTAACCGATTCTACTTATACTGGTAGTGGAAAAGTAAATGGTGCATACACATTTAATGGAAATGGTTATATAGATATATCAAATTTTTTCACTAACTTTGTAAATGGCCAATCAGCTTGGACATATTCTATGTGGGTATATACAGATGCCCTGAATAAAATACCGTTCTCGCACGCATCTGACGGATCAACATATTTCCACATAACATCAAGCGGTTCCCTTGATTTGAGATTGAGTAATGGTGCCACAACAAGTTCTGGTGGTGTGTTTGGTACAAATGATTGGAGACATATAGTCATATCATACAATGCTGGTGCTACAAATATTTATTATAATGGTTCCTCTACACCAGTTGCATCAAATACTGGACAGTTAAACACCATAACTGGAACATTAAGGCTTGGTAAATACAATACACAGTCTCAGTTTTCAGAAAATATACGAGTAGATGAGGCATCTATGTGGAACAGGGTATTATCTACAGGTGAAATATCACAATTATACAACTCAGGATCTGGTAGAAGTTTGATATTGGAAGAATAGATGTGGAAAAGTGTCGCACAACCGCTTGACATTAATTTAGTTTTAATTTAGACTTATATTTAACGCTATTTGGGGATTGAGTTTTGACAGAAATCGCGGATTTTTAATTTTAGATTTTAAATAAAAAAATAAGTCTGCTAATGCGTATTTTCGTATATTATAAAAATTAGACTAAACACAAAACGACAAACTCTCTAATAAAAAAAGAGAGAATCGTTTATTTTTTGTGTCTATTATCAAAAAAACCAAAACATAAATATGAAGTCAATAAAATTTACAAAGGATGATTCAAAAACAGTTGGACAAAGAGAAAAGAAATATTTTTCACGATACAAAAAACCGCAACTAGAGTTGCCAAATCTTTTTGAAGGACAAACAGAATCATTCAACTGGCTGATCAATTCTGGTCTAAAGGAAGTTTTTGCTGAATTTTCTTCAATTGAGGATTATTCTGGCAAAAAATTTGAATTGCAATTTGGTAATTTGATTTTTGAGGAGCCAAAAATGTCCAGTAGTGCAGCCAGATTCAACCATCTATCTTATGAAGCAACATTGAAGGTTAGAGCAAAACTGATCAATAAGGCTCTTGGTACCCAAAAAGAGCAAGACATTTTTCTGTCAGAATTTCCAGTAATGACAAAACACGGGACATTTATAATCAATGGTGTAGAAAGAGTTATAGTTCCACAATTGGCTAGATCATACGGTGTTCTATTTACAACAAATTTGATAAAGGGCCGAATTCTTTTTGGTTCAAAAATAATTCCAGCTAGAGGTGCATGGATAGAGTTCGAGACGGATGTTGATAATGTTGTTTATGTTAGAATTGATAGAAACAGAAAATTCCTTGTTACTACTTTTTTGAGAGTATTAGGAGCGTCAACAGACGAAAGTATTCTGAAATTATTCAAGGATAACAGTCACGCAACAGAAGCCATCAAGAAAACCTTGGCAAAAGACTCCATAAAGGAAGTTGATGAAGCATATTTGGATATATACAAGAGATTGAGAGATGGAGATTTGGTTAATTTGGAAAATGCCCGAGAATTTATAGATTCTATTTTGCAAGAAAGCCGATACGATTTGTCAGAAGTGGGTAGATTCAAGTTTAATAATCGTTTTGGATTGCCTACTGACAAAAAAGCACTTCAAAAGAAAAATATCGATAAAGAAGATTTGGCAATAATTATTTCTCATATTGTTGAATTGAATCACACACCAGACGCAATGGCCGATGATATTGATCACTTGGGATCAAGAAGAGTTAGATTTGTTGGAGAATTATTACAACAAAAAGTTCGAACTGGTTTGGCTCAAATGAAAAGAAATATTCAAAACAGAATGTCGACAATTGATAATTCCAACACACTTCCAGCAAACTTTGTAACATCTAGACCACTTCAGGCTAGAATAAAAGAATTTTTTACAACAAACCAACTTTCACAATTTCTACAACAGGAAAACATGTTGATGGAAATAGAATCATTGAGAACTGTTTCTGCACTAGGTCCAGGAGGTTTATCCAGAGAGCGAGCTGGTCTAGAAGTCAGAGACGTGCACCCATCTCATTATGGTAGAGTTTGTCCAATCCAAACTCCAGAAGGTCCAAACATCGGACTTATTTTGAGATTGTCATCATACGCCAGAACAAACAAATATGGAATGATAGAAACTCCGTATCTAAAAGTTGATCAAGGAAAAGTTACAAATCAAATTGTATACATGAATGCCCATGAGGAAGAAAAATACAACATCGCTCATGCTGCAGCAAAATTTGATGAAAACAATTCATTTGTTGAAAAATATGTAACTGTTAGATCACATGGAATGCCAAATGTTATAAAAAATACAGAAGTTGATTATGTTGATATCGCCCCAAATCAGGCATTTTCTATCGCCACATCAATGATTCCTTTCCTAGATCATGATGATGCAAACAGATCATTGATGGCATCAAACATGCAAAAACAAGCCGTTCCAGTTTTGCGAACTGAGGCTCCAATTGTAGCAACAGGCGCAGAAGGAGATTCATTAAAACTTTCAAATAGAGTATTGAGAGCAGAGGAAGCTGGAGTTGTAGAATATGTTGACGCAAAAAGGATTTCAGTAAATACAGGAAAAGGTAAGAATACTGAGTATGAATTAGAAAACTTACTTCGCACAAACAGCTTTACTGCTTTTGGGCACAAACCAGTTGTAAATGTTGGTGACAAAGTCAAAAAAGGCGATTTATTGGCAGATACTACAACCAGTGATAATGGTCAGATAGCTCTGGGCAAAAATCTTTTGGTGGCGTTTATGTCATGGTCTGGTTCTAACTATGAGGACGCTATAATTTTGTCACAAAGAATTGTTAAAGATGATGTTTTGACTTCAATTCATCTTGAGGAGGTTGTAATTAATGTGCGTGATACCAGACTTGGTCCAGAAGTTACAACATCTGACATTCCAAATGTTGGCGACACTAGACTAAAAAATCTAGACGAAGATGGAATTATCAGAATTGGAGCCGAAGTTCGTCCGGGGGATATTCTAGTCGGAAAAATTACTCCAAAAGGTGAAACACAATTGACGCCAGAAGAAAGACTTCTTCGATCTATTTTTGGTGACAAATCAAGAGATGTAAAAGATTCTTCAAAAAGAGCAGAGGGTAGTTTGAGAGGAAGGGTTGTTGGTGTAAAAATATTTTCTAGAGAAAATGGCGACAAATTGGATTCTGGAATAATAAAAAGAATTCATGTCGAAATTGCTCAACTTCGTCCAATCAGTCTTGGAGACAAATTGGCCGGTCGTCACGGTAACAAGGGTGTTATTTCAAAAATTCTTCCAGCCGAAGATATGCCATATACAGAAGATGGAACACCTGTTGATATTATCTTGACCCCACTTGGAGTTCCAAGTCGTATGAACCTTGGTCAAATTCTAGAACTTCACCTTGGTTTGGCAGCTAATGCATTGGATTATCAGGCAATTTGTCCCGCTTTTGCTGGTGCTACTGTAGAAGAAATTAGATCCGAATTATCAAATGCTGGATTCAATACAAACGGTAAAATGCCACTATATGATGGGAGAACTGGAGAAAAATTTGATCAAGATATTTCTGTGGGATATATGTATATGATGAAATTACATCACATGGTCGAAGACAAAATTCACATGAGATCGATTGGACCATACTCATTGATTACACAACAACCACTTGGTGGAAAAGCTCAAAACGGTGGTCAGAGATTTGGAGAGATGGAAGTCTGGGCATTATTGGGTCATGGAGCCGCACACACATTGAGAGAAATGCTTACTTACAAATCCGATGATATTGTTGGTCGTTCAGCAGCATTTGATGCAATTGTAAAAGGTAGACCGATAACAGAAACAAATGTTCCTGCATCATTCAATGTTCTAGTAAAAAACATGAGAGGTTTGGGACTGGATATAGATATCATGCATGAACAAGGTGGGGATGATAATACAGAATTTAAAAATTAATTATAATACTATGCAAAGAAAAACACACAAAAAACCAGCAATCGACAAAATATTTCTGAAACTTGCCTCACCTGATAGAATTCTGGAATGGTCAAAAGGAGAGGTCACAAAACCAGAAACTGTTAACTACAGAACACAAAGATCAGAAAAAAATGGTCTATTTGACGAAAGAATTTTTGGTCCAGAAAAGGATTATGAATGTTACTGTGGAAAATATCGCGGTATCAGATACAAGGGTATTGTTTGTGAAAAATGTGGAGTCGAAATAACTAGATCAATTGTTCGAAGAGATAGAATGGGACATATAACATTGGCTAGTCCTGTGGCACATATTTGGTTTTTGCGTAGTATGCCATCAAGAATCAGTACTTTGCTGGGTATGAATTCTGGTGATGTTGAGAAGGTTGTATATTTTGCAGGATATTTGATTACGGAAGTCCACGATAGTGAGAAAAAAAGAATTTTGAGCGATCTGGAGTCAGAAT
Source organism: Minisyncoccota bacterium (assembly GCA_035327525.1). Classification (GTDB taxonomy): domain Bacteria; phylum Patescibacteriota; class Minisyncoccia; order Phycocordibacterales; family JAACPR01; genus JAKLEX01. The sequence goes on from DAOLDC010000002.1 coordinate 21,629, forward strand.
ATAAGAATAAAAGCAAAACAGCTCAGGATGAAAAAACAAAAGAAAAATTAAAATCTCTTTATCAACAAACAAAAACAGAAATCGATTCAATCCAACAAGGACAAGTTCTTGATGAGGTTATCTATCATAAATATTCTATGAAATATGGTTCTGTGTTTGAAGCAAAAATCGGCGCAGAAGCTATTTATGATCTTTTCAAATCTCTAAATTTGAAAGAATTACTAACCAAGCTAGAAAAACAATTAGAGGACGCATCCGCAATTTCAAAGGACAAATTGAATCGCAGAATAAGCTTGATAAGGGCAATGTTGAAATCAGAAATTCGTCCAGAATGGATGTTTTTGGTTCATATTCCAGTTATCCCACCAGCTTTACGCCCAATGGTTGCACTTGATGGTGGTAGGCAAGCAACAGCCGACGTTAACGACTTATATCGTAGAGTAATAAACAGAAATAATCGTCTAAAAAAATTGAAGGATATTGGAGCACCAGATGTTATTTTGAGAAATGAAAAAAGAATTCTACAAGAAGCTGTTGATGCATTACTTGATAACAGTATCAGACACAATTCTGGTGCAAATATGTCAGCTCAGGCTCAAAAAAGAGTTTTGAAATCAATAGCCGATAATTTGAAAGGAAAAAGAGGATTTTTTAGAGGAAATCTTCTTGGTAAGAGAGTAGATTACTCTGGCCGTTCAGTTATTGTTATTGGTCCTACTTTGAAATTGAATCAATGTGGTTTACCAAAGCACATGGCGCTGGAATTATTCAGACCATTTATTATTTCCGAATTATTGAAAAGAGAATTGGCTTTCAACATCAGAGGTGCTGGAAGGTTGATTGACGACGAATCTCCAGAAGTATGGGAAATTCTAGACGAAGTGATAACAGACAAATATGTATTACTTAATCGTGCTCCAACATTGCACAGACTAGGTATTCAAGCCTTCAAACCGGTTCTAATAGAAGGAAACGCAATTCAGGTTCATCCACTTGTCTGTACCGCCTTTAACGCTGACTTCGATGGAGACCAAATGGCAGTTCACGTTCCATTATCCGCAGTTGCTCAATACGAGGCAAAAGAAATAATTGCTGCTGACAAAAACGTTCTAAAGCCAGGTTCAGGAGATCCTGTCGTATCACAAAAATTATTGGATATCTTGCTTGGATGTTTTTGGGTTACAAAGATGGTTTCTGGTGAAAAAGGAGAAGGAATGATTTTTCCAGGTCCAAATTTGGCAATCACAGCTCATGATTATGATCTTGTTTCATTGAGAGCAAAAATCAGAATAAAAACAAAATCCGGAACAAAATTCATAAATGGTGAAAAGGATGTTCTTGAAACCACGGTTGGTAGAATTATGTTCAATTCTATTTTGCCATCAGATTATCCATTCATAAATGAGGAAATTGACAAAAAGAAAATGACAAAAATTGTTAATGATTTTATTAACAAATATGGCTTGGATGGTTTGCCTGATATATTGGACAACATAAAGAATTTTGGCTTCAAATATGCAACAAAATCTGGCGTAACATGGGCAATAGACGATCTACAAATTCCAAAAGAAAAGACAAATATAATCGCTGCGGCACTTGAAGAGGTCAAAAAAATCAAGAATCAATTCAACGACGGTTTGTTATCTGAATCAGAAAAGAAAAGAAAACTTACAACAATTTGGCATGGAGCAAAAAATGAAATTGAAGCTTTGATTCCTGGAACACTTGATCAAAATGGTCCAGTCTATGATATGTGGAAATCTGGCGCTAGAGGTTCTATTGGTCAAATTACTCAAATGGCCGGAATGAAAGGTATTATTATCAATTCCAGAGGTGAGGAAATTGAAAACCCAATTATTTCAAGCAGTAAGGAGGGATTTAGTCCAATTGAATATTTCACATCTACTCACGGTTCAAGAAAAGGTTTGACAGACACAGCTCTGAACACAGCTAGGGCTGGTTATTTGACCAGAAGACTTTTTGATGTGGCACAAGATGTCATTGTGAGAGAAGAAGATTGTGGCACAAAGAAGTTCATAACTATAAAGAAAAAATTTGGAGATTCAGGAATAGAAATTTCCTTGGCCAAAAAAATACGCGGAAGAGTTTTGGCTTCAGACATTGTTTCTGATGGTAAAAAAATATTCGAAAAGGGTCACCTTCTTTCAAAGGAGGACGCACAACTGATTGAGGATTCAAATGTTGATGAGGTTATGGTTAGATCTCCACTTACTTGTGAAACTCATAGGGGCATATGTAGCAAATGTTACGGTACCGACCTTGGTAGAGACGAAATTATTGATTTGGGTGAAGCCGTTGGTACTGTTTCTGCACAAGCTATTGGTGAACCTGGAACACAGCTGACAATGAGAACATTCCACGCTGGAGGTACAGCATCTGTTGGTGGAGACATTACTCAAGGTCTTCCTCGTGTTGAAGAAGTTTTTGAAAGAAGAAAGCCAAAGAGCCCATGCCTGATAGCAAAAATGGATGGTATTATTTCAGAAATAAAAGAAGATGGTAAGGACAAGATAATTGTAATTAGTCCAAAAGATGCTACAAAAGCAAAATCAAAGAAGAATACAGAATATGTTGTAACCCACATCAGAACGCCATTAGTAAAAGTTGGTGATGAGGTTTTGAAGGGACAATTTTTGACCGATGGTTCAGCTGACATATCAGAAATATTCAAATATGCAGGTCAGGATAAGGCTGAGGATTATATTATTAATCAAATCAACAAGGTTTACGAATTACAGGGAGAATCTGTTTCTAGAAAACACATAGAGATAATTGTTAGACAAATGTTCTCTAGAGTAAAGGTAATAGATGGTGGTGATACCAAATACACCGTTGGTGATGTTGTATCAAGAGATGATCTATTAGAAGAAAATAAAACTGTAGAAAAATCGAACAAACTAAAAGCAAAGGCTGAACCAGTAGTTTTGGGAATTACCGAAGTTTCATTATCACGAAAGAGCTTCCTTTCCGCTGCATCATTTCAGCATACTACAAAAGTCTTGATTAATGCTGCGATCAGAGGAGCAGAAGACGTATTGGACGGTCTAAAAGAAAACGTTATTCTGGGACGAATTATACCTGCTGGAACAGGCTTTGCGGGAAGTAGAAAGCATGCTAGAGCAAAAGAAGTTGAGGACAAGGCAAATGCTGATTACGAAGCAATGTCAGATTCATTCGAGTAATAAAAAATAAAATAATGTCGCAAAGTGATATAGAAAAAATTAAAGAGCGACTAGGCATCAAGGAGGTTGTCGAAACATACATAAAGCTGGAAAAATCAGGAAAGAACTACAAGGGTAGATGTCCTTTTCACAACGAAAAAACACCGTCCTTTTTTGTGTCTCCTGACAGAGATAGTTACTATTGTTTTGGTTGTGGCGAAAAAGGCGATATTTTTTCATTTATTCAAAAAATGGAAAGTCTTGATTTTTATGATGCATTGAAGTCATTAGCAAGCAGGGCCGGTGTCGAAATTTCAAAAAAACCGGAAAATGATTCTCAATCAAGCAATAAAAAAATAAAAGAAATACTCGAAGTTTCTACAAAATTCTTTGAGCAAAAAATAAAGCAAAATAGCGAAGCCTTAAAATATCTTTCTGGCAGAGGATTATCAGAGGAAACAATTAGTAATTGGAGAATAGGTTTTGCGTCAGATGGTTGGAGCGATCTTCTTACTTATTTGAAATCAAGAAAATACTCAGAAAACCTAATTATGTCATCTGGAATGATAAAGAAAAATGATAAAGGTAGTATTTATGACACATTTCGCAGTAGAATAATGTTTCCGATATTTAATTCAAATGGTGAAGTTATAGCTTTTTCTGGAAGAATTTTTTCTAAAATCGATTCAACTGTTGCAAAATACCTAAACAGTCCAGAAACTGAATTATTCAAAAAATCAGAAATTCTATACGGATTTAATTTTGCAAAACAACATATTAGAAAAAATGATTTTACTATTTTGGTAGAAGGTCAAATGGATACCGTGATGTGTCATCAAGCTGGTTACAAAAATACTGTTGCATCATCCGGAACTGCGTTGTCGGAAAAACAATTAGAAATTATCTACAGAATTTCGCCTAATATTGTAATTGCATATGATTCTGACAGTGCAGGTTTCAAGGCTGCCGAAAAAGCATGGCAAATGGCTCTAAATATGGGTTTCGATATAAAAATTGCTCCAATTGATGAAGGAAACGACCCTGCTGATATTATCAAATCAGATCCTCAAAAATGGAAAATGATAATAAAAAATTCTTCACACATAATAGAGGTTCTAATAAAAAATAAAAAATCAACAAAATCAGATGGCAGACAAAATGCCAAATATGTTTCTGAAAAAATAATACCATATCTTGCTTCCTTAAGGAGCAATATAGAACAGTCACATTTTATAAAAATGGTAAATGAAAATTTTGGAATCAGAGAAGATGCTATCTATGAAGAGTTGCAAAAACATAAATCAAATAGTATCGAAAAAATAAATTACCCAACCGTAGCAAAAAAAAATAATGACTCAGCAAAAATAGAAAAAAGGATTTTCGGAATTCTGATTTGGCAGGAATCAGCGAAAGAAAAAATAATTGATCCAGAAAAATTAAAAAAAAATTTGATGGAAATTTTGAATGGTGAATATGATTTGATTTACCAATCAGTAAAAAAGAATTCGGAGGAAGTGATATTTATGCTAGAAGATTATTATGATGAAAAAAGATTAAAAAAAGAAATAGATGAATTGTTAGTAAATTTGAAAAAAGAATATCTAAAAAGAAGAAACAAGAAATTATTACTGAAATTACGAAGCCTAGAAAAGACTTCTAATGACAAAGAGACGGATATAGTTTTGGCAGAAATAGGTAGAGTTTCAAAGGAAATTGAGGATATTAATAAAAAAATAAATTTGATATAATAAAAATACATGCCAAAAAACAAAAAAACACCAAAAAAAGTAAAAGTAGTAAAACCCAAAAAGGTAAAATCTACCAAGACTAGGACAAGCAAGAAGGACGATACCGAAGTAAAACTAAATAAAATTCTAGACAAAGGAAAGGAAAGGGGATTTGTAACATTTGATGAAATTTTAAAAGAATTTCCAAACATTGAAACCGAGGTTACAATGTTAACTAATCTATATGAAAAATTAGAAACATCAGGCATTGATGTTTTGGACGGTGGTGGTTTTCTGGATATCAAAGAGTCAGACGATGAATCAAAAAAATATTCATCAGGCAAATCTGCGTCACAATATGATTCAATTCAAATGTATTTGAAAGAAATTGGCCAATATCAATTGATTGCTGCAAACGAGGAAAAAGAATTGGCAAAAAGAATTGAGTCTGGTGATTTGGAGGCAAAAAACCTACTAGCAAGAGCAAACCTAAGACTGGTTGTATCTATCGCAAAAAAATATGTTGGTAGAAGTGCCGACTTAACACTTCTGGATTTAATACAAGAGGGTAATATTGGTTTGTTCAAGGCAGTTGATAAGTTTGATTGGACTAGAGGATATAAATTTTCAACATACGCAACGTGGTGGATTAGACAGGCAATTACCAGAGCATTGGCTGATCAGTCTAGGACTATTAGAGTACCGGTTCATATGGTAGAAACAATTGCAAAATACAAGCAAGTTTTTCGTAGATTATCCCAAGACTTGGGTAGGGAACCGATGTCCGAGGAAATTTCTATAGAAATGGGTCTTGAAATAGAAAAAATATATACAATCGAAAAAATTGACCAAAGCACTATTTCTCTTGAAAGCCCGGTTGGTGATGATGGAGACGACAAGTCAACACTCGGAGACTTTTTGGCTGATGATGGAATATCATCTCCAGATCAGGATGCATCTCATGTAATATTACGAGATCAGGTTCAGGATATTCTTGGCGACCTGTCAGAAAAAGAGAGAAAAATATTAGAATTAAGACACGGATTATTGGACGGTATTCAACATACATTAGAAGAAGTCGGCAAAAAATTCGGAGTTACTAGAGAAAGAATAAGACAGATTGAATCAAAGGCGCATGAAAAAATTCGTCAACACCCATTTTCAGATAAGCTAAAAAATTACTAAAAATTTCCGACCGTAGTACGAAAATTTATAATGAAAAAAAATAACGAGATAAATTTTGAAAAGTCATACAAACTTCTGAATTCGGCACAAAAAAAAGCTGTTGATTTTATTGAAGGTCCGGTGATGGTTGTGGCCGGACCAGGTACTGGGAAAACAACATTATTGTCTCTGCGCATTGCGAATATTTTGAAGGTCTCAGATGCATCACCAGAAAATATTTTGGCATTAACATTTACCAACTCTGGAGTAACGGCGATGCGAAGAAAATTAATTGAATATATTGGCGATATAGCATATCGCGTTAATATTTTTACGTTTCATTCATTTGCCGACAACCTTATCAAAGAATTTTCTTTTTACTTCAAGAATTTGGAGAATGCTAATGTAATTAGTGATTTGGATAAAGTAAAAATTTTAGAAGAGATTATTACTGAAAACAATTTGACCAAGCTTACTTCTACACATGATTTATTTAGTTATTTAAATCAAATTGCAATGGCAATTGATGATATAAAAAAAGAAGGTTTGTCACCAGAGCAATTTATCAAGAGAATTCCTGCTTGGGAAAAAGAAATGTTTTCTAGCGATGATATTTATTACAAGAGGAAAATGGGCAAACATAATCCGGGTGACATAAAACCATCAGAAGAAGAAAAGATTAAGGACAAAATCGAGAAGGCTCATGAGATTGCAAGAATTTTCAAATTATATCAAGAGAAGTTAGGCGAAAAGAAACTGTATGATTTTAATGACATGATACTTAATGTTTTGAGAGAATTAGAATCAAATCAAAATCTAAAATTAGATTTACAGGAAAAGTATCAGTATTTATTGGTAGATGAGCATCAGGATACAAATGATGGTCAAAATAGACTGATACATTTACTAACTGATTCCGAACACCTAAATGGTCATCCCAACTTGTTTACGGTTGGCGATGAAAAACAGTCAATTTATCGATTTCAGGGTGCAAGCGAGGAGTCTTTCAGGCATTTTAGCAATATATATAAGGACATTTTGGTAATTAATTTGACGGAAAACTATAGATCAACTCAAAATATATTGGATTCGGCATACAGTTTAATTAACAATTCAATCAAGGAAACTCCAAGGCTAAATTCCCACGAGGCAGAAAATGAGTATATAAAAATCGCTCAATTTTCAAATTACAAATTCGAATTATTATTTTTGGCTGACGAAATAAGTAAAAAAATAAAAAACGGAATAGATCCAAGCGAAATCGCTGTAATTTATAGATCTAACAAGCAGGTAACTGATCTAAAAAATATTTTTGTTCAAAATAAAATTCCACACACAATTTTGTCAAAAGACAATTTACTGGAGGACAAGAATATATCAAACATAATCAATATTATAAAACTAATAAATGATCCAACTAATAATAATTTACTAGCGAAAGTTTTATTTGTTGATTTTCTTGAATTTGATTCATATCAAATCATAAAGTCGATTAAGGATTTTGATATTTTTAGTCGAGACAAAAAATGCAATTTATTCGAATTTCTGAATGATCAAAAGTTATCAAAATATTCTATTTTTGCTTCAAAAATTAAAAAATTAAAAACACTTTCTGCGAATAGTAATTTTTCTGATTTCTTCAAGGAATTTCTACGAGAAATTGGTTATTTGGCATATATGCTTGGTTCTGATGACGGTCAGGATCAAATATTGAAATTAGACAAATTATTTGACGAAATAAAAAAACAAATTGAATCAGGAAGCGGGTATTCAATCAGTGATTTTGTAAAATTTATTGATTCATATCAAAAATATAATTTAAATATAAGAACAGATGACCCAGAAATAATCGGTGGTGTAAATTTGATGACTGCCCATAAATCAAAGGGGCTTGAATTCGGATACGTATATATTATTAATTGCACTAGAAATAATTGGGAAAAAAGTCGTGGCATTAACAAAATAGCTTTGCCGATAAAGGATTACAAGGGTGATGTGGATGATGAAAGGCGATTGTTCTATGTGGCAATGACTAGAGCAAAAAAAGAACTGACAATTACATCATCACTTACCGATTGGGAAGGAAAAGAAAAAGATAGATCGCAATTTATAACTGAAATTGATGAATTATTGATAAAAAATATTCCAGTTAGTGATTTTGAAAAAAATAATATAAATAAAATGTCAGTGTTTGTTTCTTCATCAAAAGAAAAGAAGCCTATTTTGGATCAGGATTATATCAAAAATTTATTTTTAAATAATAATCTGAGTGTGACCGCGTTGAATAATTATATTGATTGTCCAAACAAATATCTGTTTCGAAGCTTGATAAAAATTCCAAGCGAATACAAACCAGAATTTGTTTTTGGAGATATTATTCACGATTCATTAGAAAATTTTTTCAAAGAAAGTAGTGAAGCAGGCAAAATCCTATCGAAGAAAAATCTAATAGATTTCTACAAAAAAAATATCAAAAAATCTAGCCTAACTGGTAAAGACTATCAAAAATATCTTGACCGTGGCACAAAAGCACTGTCAGAATATTTCGATAAATACAAAAAAAGTTTTATTTATAATGTTTCAACAGAAAAAAAGATGTATTCAGATTTTGTTTTAAATACCAAAAATAGCATTATTTTGAGCGGTATTTTGGACAAAGTAGAGTATTTGGATTCAAAGAACTCCGGCAAAATAAATATTATCGATTACAAAACCGGAAAGGCGTTTTCTGACAAGGGCGATAAAAAACAAAAAGAAGACCTCAAGAGACAGTTGGTCTTTTATCACTTACTACTTGATGGCGCTAATGATGATAAATTTATTATTAACAAAACATATTTGGATTTTATTCAAAAAAATAGTAATGATGATTTTGAGCGATACGAAATTGTTGTTTCTGATTCTGACAAAAATGATTTGAGAGATCAAATATCAAAAATGGCAAACGAAATACTTTCCGGTGATTTTCTCAAAATGGGATGTAACAAAAAAAATTGCGAATACTGCAGCCTTCTCAAAACACTAAAATAATGGTGAATGATTATAAACTGGGTGATCTATATAATTTTATTAATTCGTCAAGTAGGGAATAGTTTTGTGGCCCAGGTAATACTAATTTTCTACCGTCTCTAGTTATCAAAATATTATATGGTGTGCCAAAATCACCATCTTGTTCATAAATTGCCAATCCATCATCAATATTTCTTTGGATTTTATCATTGAATTTACCGCTAGATATGCATTTTTCAAATTCACTCATATTTATTCCTGAATTTTCAACAATTTTTTTGACATCAGACTCTGTAAAATTTATTGGTGTCTGAGTATAAACATCTGATAGAAAATTCCAGAATTTTGTTGGACCACCAATTTCGTTAACACACTCAGACATTATGGCTGTTTTCATAGAAAGAGAGTTTTTGTTTCCAATCGCTTCATCAGCAGAAAAATTTCTGTACACCCATGCAAAAGAACCATTCTTCGCATTTTCAATTACTAATTTCATCATTGTTGGATGAAATTCCCGACAAAACTGACATGTAAAATCAGAATATTCAATCAGTATTAGATCTGCATTTGGATTTCCAATCATATGATCACTACTACTGATCGGTTGTATAACATATGCTTGATCATTGTCTGAAATGGTGATTTTCTTTGGGTTTTTGTTGTATGTTCTTGTGTAAATTATACTAGCAGACACAACTAGTCCAATAAGTATCAGAGAAGTACAAAATACAAAAATTTCTTTATTTTTCATAATTTATATTATTTATGCTATTATTTTTACTATTATAACATGGAAATTTTAAATTTTATCATACTTGGTATAGTTCAGGGTGTAACCGAATTTTTGCCAATTTCGTCATCTGGACACCTTATACTTGCTCGTGAATTTCTAAATATTCAGACAGAATTTGGGCTAACACATGATGCAATTTTTCAGCTTGCAACCACACTGGCAGTTTGTATTTACTTTAGAAAGGATATTTATGAATTGATTAAATCAATTAATAACGGCGACTCAAATAATAAAAAACTTCTGTCGGGAATTATTATTGGAACAATTCCAGCAATTTTTTTTGGATTCATATTAGAAGGGCAAATGGATACAATTTTTCGAGACGTTAGATTGGTAGCAATAACTATGTTTGTGGGTTCAGTGATTATTTATTTCGCAGAAATTATATCAAAACAAAATAAAGAATTGACTTTGAAAAACAGCTTTTTGATCGGACTCTTTCAATCCTTGGCACTTATTCCTGGAATGTCTAGATCCGGAATGACCATTTCCGGTGGCTTATTTCTTGGTCTAAAAAGGGAATCGGCAATTAGGTTTTCATTTTTACTATCAATTCCAATATTGATCGGTTCTGGATTAAAAAAAACATTAGATCTGTTTTCTACTGGTGCAAATAATGATTTTGGAATTTTGGTTTTTGTTGGAGCAATAGCATCCTTTGTGGTTGGAATTGCTTCGATTCATTTTCTGATATCATATTTGAAAAAAAATACAATGATGGTATTTGTTATTTACAGAATTATTGTTGGAATAATATTGCTTGTTGCTTTTCTTTAGAACAGACTGTTTGTGACTTTTGATTCTTCCTGTTTTTCCAACCACGACTTGGTTTCGATGGGAATTTCTATTATTTTGTCGGAATACAAATCCTTAAATTTTAGTTTTTTGTTTTTTAGTGCATATTCAAAAATGTCTTTTGTGATCAGAACATCTTCTTCGCAATATTTTATAACATCATCAACACGTCCCTGTTTCCACCACTCGACAGCCTGTATTCCGCTTGTAATTTTGTTTCTTCCAAGTGTGCCAGCAGCAACAGAATCCAATTTTATTCTACGACCAAATGACTCTTTTATACTTTTCAGAATATCAATACTTTTTTTCTCAGACAAATCACCATCATAATGTTTGTTCAATAATGGAATATCGAAATGATCAGAGTTGTACCCAACAATAGCCTCGGAATTTTGAAAAATTGGCCACATTTTAGAAAAATCCTTTTCCAAAAAGCTTTGAATTTTTTTTGTTTTACTTTCGTATACTGACACTACTGCAATATCCAAATTCATCGGATCATCCAAAATTATGTCAGTTGTTTCTATGTCGAATACAATATAATTCATATATTTTTTAGTTAGATAATTTTTCTTTTAGAAATGCAATCATTTGTTCTATTGATAAATTATTTTCAGAACCAGATATGATATTTTTTATTTTAAATTTACCCGACTTTACCTCTTCGTCACCAACAAATATCACATAGGGAATTCCTTTTTTTTCTGCCTTTCTTATTTGATCAGATATTTTTTTGTCTTCGTAGTTAACAAAAACATCAACGCCGTTTGCTCTCAATTCATTTGCTATATTTGTTCCCGCGTCATAATTTGACTCATTAATAGTACAAACAAAAGCGTGCGCAGCAGAAATCTTTTTTGGTAATAGGTTTCTTATTTCTAGAGCATCTCTGATTGTAACATCTCCCATTCCGAATCCAACTGTACCTATTTTTTTGCCACCAAAAATATCAAGTAAGTCATTATATCTACCGCCACCAAATAATGACCTGTTATTCTGTGGGTTTGTGTCAAAAATTTCAAATACAATTCCGGTGTAATAATCAAAACCTCTAATTAGCATTGGATCAAAAACAACATTTCTAATATTTCTACTATTTAATTTTTCTATTAGATTCTGAATATTTTTATTTGGACTGATTGTTTCATTCAGTGGTCTACCAATAACTTCAATCATTTTTTGATTAAAATCTGACACTTTGTCTTTTTTATCAAGTAATTTTTTGAATTTTGCTTTTTGTTCTTCTGATAATTTTAGATTTATCATCAGATCCTCAATTATTTTTCTGTCGTTTATTTTTATAACAAAATCGCTTTCCTGCAAACCAAATTTGTGCATTATTTGATAAGAAATATCTATCAATTCTAATTCAGCATAAATACTATCGATCCCAAATATGTCGACATTCAATTGCCAGTGTTCACGCAAACGACCTTTTTGTGGTCTTTCGTATCGAAAAACATTGGGTATTGAGTACCATTTTAATGGAAAAGGCAGTGTTTTTTGCTTTTTTGCAACCATTCTAGTTATAGAGGGTGTCATTTCTGGCCTCAATGTAACGCGTCTGTTACCCCTATCAACAAATGTATAGGTTTGTTCGTTTACAATTTCGCTACTGGTTTTGCCTTCGTATATCTCGGAATGCTCCAGTATAGATGAGGAATAGTGTTCGTACCCGTAACTTTGCAATACAGAGTGCCAAACCGAAAAAATATAATCTTGAATAAACATATCCTCTGGATAAAAATCCCTAACACCTTTATATGCATCTGTATCTATTTTTTTCATTGTTAATATAATTTTAGCAAAAAAACATATTTATTGCTAAAATATAACACATGGATTCAAAAATTGAAGTAGTAACAAAAAATATAGATTTATCAATAAGTCCACAATTTCTCTGGTTTCTTCTTTTAATAATTACATTAATTTTTATAATAATGTATTTTGTATTTAGATATCACTGGAAAAGTTATGGAGTAAGTGACAATCCAAAAGTTTTTGCTAGCCCATTGTTTTGGATTGTTTCGATTTTATTATTAGTAATAATGGCATTTGCAGTAACTGGTTTTGAATATTTATGATAAAACTAAACAACGACGAACATGTAATTTTTGAGATTAGAAAACACTGGTTCACTTTTGGTATGGAGATTGTGGCGATAGTTTTTTTGGCTTTTCTGCCGATTTTGTTATTTTTGATTTTCAAATCATTATCAATTGGTATTAATTTGATTTCATCAACTGGTAATATAATATTTTTTTATATTTTTGTTTATTCAGCATGGTTATTCATTCTGTGGATTGCCGGGTTTGTCTTTTGGACTGATTATTATTTGGATACATGGATTATTACCACAAAAAGAGTCATCGATATTGAACAACACGGAATGTTTAGAAGAGAAATATCGATTGTTCAGCTTGATAAAATACAAGATGTAAAAAGTGACGTGCATGGAATAATTGCAAGTATTATGAATTTTGGTGATATACATATTCAAACCGCTGGTCAACAAAAGGAGTTCTTGATTCACGGTGTTCCGGAACCTGATAATGTTAGGCACAAACTTAACGAAGCACTGAGTAGATATAACGAGGGTTTAGCGATGACTAATTCGCAAGATAATACCCAGAACAACACACAGAATAATACTATTTCTTAGAACCAATTACACTTCTTATTGGAGCCTTTTTTATTAATTCGATTATTTCATCGTGATTATCTGTAATTTTGTACAGATCTAGGTCTGATTGGTCTATTTTTTTATTTTTTAGTAGATGTTCTTTTATAAATTTATCCAAATCATTCCAAAAATAAGATCCAACAAGTAAAACCGGTACCGGTTCTATTTTGCCAGTTTGTACCAATGTTAATATTTCAAATAATTCATCTAATGTTCCGAACCCTCCCGGAAAATAAACATACGCTTCTGCGGAAAAAGATAAACAAACTTTTCTACTAAAAAAATATTCAAATTCCATTCCTGCCGTAATGTATGGATTTGCATTTTGCTCTTGTGGTAATTTGATATTCAAACCAAGCGATTCGCCACCAACATCAAAAGATCCACGATTTGCTGCCTCCATTATTCCACCAGAACCACCAGTTACAATTGCGTAACCGGTTTCCTTAGAAATCCTAGATGCTAATTTTCTTGCATTAATATAATCTGGGTCATCATCAGAGTTTCTAGCTGATCCGAAAAAAGTAACGCTTTTTTCGTGTTTTTTTATAAAATCAAAGCCATCCCTAAATTCCTTTTCTATTACTTCGATTTTTTTATTCAACGCCTGATCTATTTTTTCCAGAGTTAATGTTTCGTAATGTGGCTTTTGTTTATTTTTTTCATCCATAATGATTTATATTGTAAACTACAAAAAAGTCTTTGCAAGGTAATTATGTTTTCAAAAGCATTTTTATAGGATATGCTGTGTGAATAAATATGTCAGCATTAGAATTCAAGATATTGAAAAAAAATAAAAAAAGCATGGCGAGAGCTGGAATATTGAAAACAGCACACGGAACAATAGAAACGCCGGCATTTGTGACTGTTGGAACAAAAGCAACCGTAAAATCAGTTGCGCCCGAACAATTGTTTGACCTTGGTGCTCAAGTCGTTTTGGCAAACACATATCATTTGCATTTACAACCCGGTGCAGACAGAATCGCTGCCGCTGGAGGACTGCATAAATTCATGAACTGGAATGGTCCAACGATGACAGATTCTGGTGGTTTTCAGGTTTTTTCGCTTGGAGCAGCTTTTGGTAAAAATATTACAAAAATTACAGGTGGGAGAAATACCGGAAAAAATTTTGACGAAGAAATTTTGTTGGACGAATTTACAGATACAACCAGAAAAACACGCGGCCAGGTTGTTGCAAATTTTAAGCCGGCAAAAATTGCAGAAGAGGGAGTTTATTTTCGGTCACACATCGACGGTTCGGCCCATTATTTTACTCCAGAAAAATCCATTCAGATACAGAATCAGATCGGTGCTGACATAATTTTTGCATTTGACGAATGCACATCACCAAATGAATCCGTTCATTATCAGCGTGAGGCGTTAGATCGGACACACAGATGGGCAAAGCAATCTCTAAAATATCATCGTGCGCAGGAAATTTCTGCATGGCAGGGTATTTTTGGTGTGGTGCAAGGGGGCCGTCATGAGGATCTACGCAAAAAAAGTGCAACGGAAATCGGTTCGATGGATTTTGATGGCTTTGGAATTGGTGGAAGTTTTCAAAAAGAAGATATGTCAAACGCTGTAAAATGGGTAAATGAAATTCTACCAACAGAAAAACCTCGTCATTTATTAGGGATTGGTGAACCAGAAGATCTATTTATGGCAATAGAAAATGGTTGCGATTTGTTTGATTGTGTTGCCCCAACCAGAATAGCTAGATCAGGACAAGTTTATACATTTTCTGGCAAAATAAATCTCAAAAATTCCGAATATCAGGATGATTATTCGGCCATAGATTCAGATTGCAAATGTGATACTTGCAAAAAATATACTCGGGCGTACCTGGCGCATTTATTCAGAGCAGATGAAATGTTGGGTGCAACACTTGCCTCAATTCATAATTTGTATTTTATAATAAATTTAGTCAAGAAAATTCGTGCGGAGATAATTGATGGGGATCTTGATAAGTTTAAAGAAAATTTTCTAACAAAGTATAAATAATTTTTTAGTTTGAATTAATTCTGCAAAAGAGCTATATTTGTCTTGTGAATAATAAATTTAAACTAATTTCAAAACATGCTCCAGCAGGTGACCAACCTCAGGCTATTGAATCATTGGTTTCTGGAATAAAAAAAAGCTATCAACATCAAACATTATTAGGTGTAACTGGTTCTGGAAAAACTTTTACTGTTGCAAATGTAATAGAAAAAATTCAGAAACCAACACTGGTTATTGCTCATAACAAAACTCTTGCGGCACAGTTGGCACAGGAGTTTCGAGAACTTTTTCCGGAAAATGCCGTACATTATTTTGTATCATATTATGATTATTATCAGCCAGAAGCATACAAGCCAACAACTGACACTTATATCGAAAAAGAGGCAATGATAAACGAGGAAATCGACCGATTGAGACATGCATCGACTCAGGCATTATTGACCAGAAAGGACGTTATTATCGTCGCATCAGTATCATGTATTTATGGATTGGGTTCTCCAGAGGAATATAATAGTGTCAATTATAGAATCGAGGTTGATACAGAAATTTCTCGTAATGATTTTATTCGCAAACTTATAGACATTCATTATGAAAGAACAAATGCGGATCTGAATTCTGGAACATTTCGAGCGATTGGTGAAACAGTTGAAATTATTCCTGTATCAGAAAGATTTATAGTTGAAGTAAAATTTGATGGTGACAAAATTTCTAGTATACAAAAAATTGATAACATTAGCCGCTCATTAATTGAGAAAAATTTGAAGTTTTTTTATATTTTTCCTGCAAAGCATTTTATTGCAAATTCAGAGATTACCAAAAAGGCAATAAAAACAATTAGCACTGAACTTGAGGAACGATTGTTAGAATTGAAAAAAGAGGGAAAAATTCTTGAGGCGGAAAGGTTGAAACGACGAACAAGATACGATATTTCAATGATTCGTGAAATAGGATATTGCAATGGTATAGAAAACTATTCGAGGCACTTCGAAAATAGAGCAGAAAATGAGGCTCCAAATACATTGCTATCATATTTTCCACACAAAAAAGAATTGGTTAAACATGAAAAAACTGGCGAAGTGCGTGAAATTTTGACCCCGGATTTTCTTACAATAATTGACGAATCTCATGTGACCGTTCCGCAGATTGGTGGAATGTATGCCGGTGATCAATCCCGAAAAAATACTCTGATTGAGCATGGCTTTCGATTACCATCAGCGCGTGACAATCGACCGTTACGGTTCAATGAATTTGAACATAGAGTCGGTCAGGTGATTTATACATCAGCAACACCAAGCGATTATGAAAAAAACCATAGTCAGAATATTGTTGAGCAAATTATTCGTCCGACAGGATTGGTTGATCCAATGATAGAAATTGTTCCGATTGTCGAAAAAGGCAAACATGGCGGTCAGGTAAAGCATTTTATTTCACAATCAGAAAAAGAAATAAAAAAAGGTGGCCGAGTTATTGCAACAACCCTTACAAAAAAAATGGCAGAGGATTTGAGTTTGTATTTAAAAGATAAAAAAATAAAAGCAGAATATCTGCATAGTGAGATAAAAACAATAGAAAGAATTGAGATTTTGACAAAATTTCGTCGCGGGGAATTTGATATTTTGGTTGGAGTAAACCTGTTGCGTGAAGGACTCGATTTGCCAGAAGTAACATTGATTGGAATTTTGGATGCGGACAAGGAAGGTTTTTTGCGTTCCGAAACTGCGCTTATTCAGACAATTGGTCGTGCTGCTAGAAACGTTGATGGTCGAGTTATTTTGTACGCTGATAATATTACAGGGTCAATGGAAAGAGCAATCGGTGAAACAAATCGCCGTAGAGAATTGCAATTGGCTTATAACAAAAAGCACGGTATTACCCCAAAAACTATTATCAAAGCGATTAGAGATATTACAGACCAAATAAATACTGAGCACAAAAAGGCAGTCAACATGCTACTTAAACTGGATGACAAAATGCTCAAAAATAATCCACAAAAATTATTAAAACAAAAAGAGAAAAAAATGAATGCTGCAGCAAAAAATCTAGATTTTGAGACCGCAGCAATTCTACGAGATGAGATCAAATATATACTTGATATTTTAAATAAAGATGGTAAAGTTTCCGGTGGAGCAGAATAGCAACGCGTGTTGTTACTGCATAGAAAGTACGTTAAGTTTGTAGCCGTAAAATCGGCAGAATAGGAGTACGGAGTGAACAGAAAAATTGTCTATTGGAGCAATTCCAGTGGTGACGTCGATGTTGTAATAATGATTGGGCGCTCTTGCTGTGGCAAGGGTACCCAGGCAGATCTCATTGAAAAATACGCATATGGTCCATCAGGACGCATTACGACCAGTGATCTGATTGCAGAGTTCGAAACACCGGAGCAAAAAAATCTCCGAGAACTCGAGGGAAAGCTTCTAGACGGAATCTGGGTCGCAGGACTGGTTTGTGATCGTGTGCAGTTATTTCTGGATCAAGGCAAAAAGCTTTTGATTCTAGACGGTTCTGCACGAACTGCCGAACAAACACGGGCAATCCTAGAGTTTTTACAGAGCAATTCCGCAATTCGCAGTATTGTGGCTCATGAATACGATGTATCACCTGAAGAGTGTGAACATCGAATGATTCATAACGGGCGTGGACGGCTGGATGAAGAAACTGCCGATCGGAGGAAGACAAAATTAGGCATTTTTGACCAGAATATTTGGGCAATTCATCGTATTCTACAATGCATGAATGTTCAGACAATTCTGATCAAGAATCCGGAAAACCGCTCAGCGCGGTGGGTCTTCAATGAATCCTTGAGGATGAATCAACGCCTCAACGAGTTGATTCGTTCCAAATATCGTTTTTCAAGGGAGCTGGAGGCGACACCACTGCCGCCGACCCCCAAACGGTACTGGGAAATTCCCAGCATAGCAGCCATGGCTTCCTGAAGGTAGCTAAAATCATATAAGACCCCAATACATTGTGACAGAATGTATTGGGGTTGTTTTTTTACCCAGAAATGTCATAATCAAAATCTGTATAAAACCCCGTCGACCATAGCGGGGCTATATGTAATGTAAAAGCATCAAGATAAATATCGTAATTTCATAAAAATGTCAAAAGAAAAATTAAAAAGAGAAGAAAAAATAGTTGTAAAAGGCGCCAGAACGCATAACTTGAAGAATATTACTGTCGAAATGCCAAGACACAAAATGATTGTTTTCACCGGGCTTTCGGGTTCTGGAAAGTCTTCACTTGCTTTTGATACTATTTTTGCTGAAGGACAGCGCAGATATGTAGAATCATTATCTGCATATGCTCGACAATTTTTGAACAAAATGCAAAAGCCGGATGTTGATGAAATAACCGGACTTTCACCTGCAATCTCGATTGATCAAAAATCTCGCTCCAACAATCCACGATCAACGGTCGCAACAATTACGGAAATTTATGATTATTTGAGAATTTTATACGCCAGAATTGGCAAACCACATTGTATGATTTGCGGTCGAGAAATTGTAAAACTATCTCAAGAGGAAATTTTGAATACAATAATCAGATCTGTTGAGTCTATCGATCCAAAATCTACAAAAAAAATAATGGATGTAAATATTGATTCGGATAAAGTTTCAATTTACTCACCGGTTATAGTTGGTAGAAAAGGAGAATATTATCAACTTCTGTATGACATGCTTGGCAAAGGTTATCAAAAAGCAAAAATCGACGGAAAAATTTATTCATTACGAGAAAGTATTGTCTTATCAAAAACAAAAAAACACGACATTGATATATTGGTTGATGAATTTTATATTTCAGATATAAAAAGCAAAAAAAGCGATTACAAGGAACGACTATCAGAATCAATCGAGAGAGCATTATCAGAATCAGATGGTTTATTAAAAATAGTTACACCAAATGAAGAGAAGCTGATTTCGGCAAAATTCATGTGCCCGTATGACGGTTTTTCTTTTCCAGAAATTGAACCTAGATTATTTTCTTTTAATTCACCATATGGTGCATGTCAAACATGTAATGGTTTGGGTACAAAACATTTTTTTGGTGACGATGCATGTGATGAGTGTCACGGTGCCAGATTACGACCAGAAGCACTTCATATTTTTTTGCCAGGAGAAAAAATAAATATAGTTGATTTAACAAGAAAATCTGTCGGCGATTCCATAGAATTCTTTAAAAATTTAAAACTAAACAAAAAAGAAGAAGAAATAGCAAAAGTTGTTTTGAAGGAAATTACTGAGAGATTGAATTTTATGAATAATGTAGGAATTGAGTATCTGACATTAGACAGGAGAGCTCATACATTATCTGGTGGGGAATCTCAAAGAATTCGTCTTGCATCACAATTAGGATCTGGACTAGTTGGCGCAACATATGTTTTGGATGAACCAACAATAGGATTACACTCACACGACAACGACCGTCTAATAAAGACACTACTTGAATTACGTGATGCTGGTAACACAATCATAATTGTTGAACACGATGAAGATACTATTTTTTCATCAGATTATTTGGTTGATATTGGGCCAGGAGCCGGAATTCATGGTGGACATATTGTTGTTGCTGGCGAAATGGATAAACTTTTGACCGCAAAAAGTAATCCGTCCAAATCTGTCACTCTTGATTATTTGCGTGGAGACAAACAAATCGATGTGCCAGAAGTAAGACGTGCAGAGAATCGTGGAAAAATTCAAATTCGTGGTGGAAATGTTTTCAATATAAAAAGTATGGATGTTGATTTTCCTCTAGGAAAATTTGTCACGGTGACTGGTGTCTCTGGTTCTGGAAAATCATCTTTGGTGTACGAAATTTTGTACAAGAATTTGAGAAACAGATTTGATCGACGGTATCGAACAGACAAATTAGAAAATTGTGGAAGTTTTGCTGGATCAGAATATGTTAGTCGAGCAATTTTAATTGAACAATCTCCAATAGGAAGAACTCCACGTTCCAATCCGGCAACATACACTGGTGCATTTACGTTTATTCGTGATTTGTTTGCTGAAACATCAGAGGCGCGTGCGCGAGGATGGAAATCCAATAGATTTTCCTTCAATGTGAAAGGTGGTCGCTGTGAAGCCTGTCAGGGTAACGGTTATATTGCAGTCGAAATGCATTTTCTACCAACAGTTTATGTTCCGTGTGATATTTGTAATGGAAAAAGATTTATGAAAGAAACATTGGAAGTTGAATATAAACACAAAAACATTTATGAAGTTTTGAATATGACTGTGGAGGAATCATTGGGATTTTTTGAAGATATTCCTGCTATTTATGATAGATTGAAAACACTCGATGAGGTTGGTTTGGGATATTTAGAACTTGGTCAATCTGCAACAACATTATCTGGTGGGGAAGCTCAAAGAGTAAAAATTTCATCAGAGTTATATCGTGCTCATTTACAAAAAACTATTTACATTTTAGACGAGCCAACAATCGGATTGCACTATGAGGATGTAAAAAAATTAATTGAAATTTTACAAAAATTGGTTGATAAGGGAAATACAGTTGTTGTCATTGAACACAATATGGATCTAATAAAATCCTCAGATTATGTTATTGATATTGGCCCAAGTGGTGGTGTTAATGGCGGAAAAGTGGTTGCAAAAGGAACTCCGGAGCAAATCGCGGATTCAAAAAATGGATTTACTGCCAAATATCTAAAAAAAGCCTTAAAAAGAAAATAATGACATTAGAAAAATTTAGAAAAATAAATTTTCCAGAATCGCCAGGAGTTTATTTTTTCAAAAAAGGAAAGACTATTCTATATATTGGAAAAGCAACTTCTCTACAGGACAGGATCAGAAGTTATTTTTCTGATGATTTAATAAAGGCTCGTGGACCTAGAATTGTTGATATGATTACTCAGTCAGATAGTGTAAAATTCAAAAAAACTGATTCAGTTTTGGAAGCGTTAATTTTGGAGTCATCATTAATAAAAAAATTTCAACCAAAATACAACACAAAAGAAAAAGACGATAAAAGCTATAATTATGTTTTGATTACAGACGAGAAATATCCCAGATTATTGACGATCAGAATGCGGGAAATTCAAAACGGGAACATCAATTTCAAAATAAAAAAGCAATTCGGCCCATTTCCAAACGGAACCCAATTACGTATCGCTCTCAGATTGATCCAAAGAATTTTTCCTTTTTTTGATAATTCAAAGCCAATTGAAAAGCTTAACGACTTTGAAAAGAAAAAAGTGTTACTAAACATTCAAATTGGAATATATCCAGATGTTTTCTCTTTGGAAAACTCAGTCGCGCAGCAAAAAAAATACAACAGAACGATCAAAAATATTGAATTGTTTTTTGATGGTAAAAAGAAAAAAATAGTAGAAATTCTAAAAAAAGAGATGTTGAGTTATTCCAAGAAACGCAAATACGAGGAAGCAAATCAAATCAAAAGAACTATTTTCTCACTGCAACATATTAATGATATAGCATTATTGAAGCAAGAGGAAAACTTTTTTGATAGTGACAAAAAAAATATTTTGCCTAGAATTGAGAGTTACGATGTTGCTCACACATC
Organism: Minisyncoccota bacterium; assembly: GCA_035327525.1. GTDB lineage: Bacteria > Patescibacteriota > Minisyncoccia > Phycocordibacterales > JAACPR01 > JAKLEX01. Next base: position 43,526 of record DAOLDC010000002.1, read on the forward strand.
TGGTTTTGAAACAGTTGGTGCAATGGTTGTGTTTGAAAACATGTCCTTCAAAAAAACTGACTATAGAAAATTTATTATAAAAAAAGCATCAAAAAATGATGATTATGGTGCGTTAAGTGAAATTCTGGAACGTAGATTCAGTCATTCAGAGTGGCCCAAACCAAAAATAATTATAGTTGATGGTGGCAACGGCCAATTGAATGTCGCAAAAAAAATTATAAAAAAGAATGGTTTTGATAATACAATATCCATAATTTCAGTAGTAAAAGACGATAATCATAATGCAAAAAATCTTCTTGGCGACAAAAAAGTAATTTCTAAATACAAAAACCGAATTATCAAAATAAATGAAGAAACTCATAGATTTGCTATATCATTTCATAGAAAGCGTCGTGATATATTAAAATAAATTCAGAATGTGTTAGAATTTAATCAAGCATAATTTAAATGAAAAAGAAAATTGCAGTAATTAGAGGAGGGCCTTCCAGTGAATATGATGTTTCCATGAAAACTGGTCGTTCAGTTATAGACGAATTGTCAAAAAAACATCATATTATTGATATTGTTGTTGATAAAAAAGGCTCTTGGATTTGTGCTGGTAGAGAAGTGACACCAGAAAAAGCATGTATAGGATCTGATTGCGTTTTTAACGCAATGCATGGTGAATATGGCGAAGATGGTCAGGTTCAAAAAGTTTTGGAAAGCATTGGTGTACCTTTTACTGGTCCACAAAAAATTGCTGCTGCCGTTTCTATAAACAAAAAAATTACAAAAGAAATTTATAAAAAATTCGGAATAAAAACTCCAATGCACAGAACTATAAAAAGGGGTGCTTCCGATATCCATAATCAGGCAATAGATATTTTCAAAAATTTTCCAATGCCGATTGTGATAAAACCAATTGGTCTTGGGTCCTCTGTAGGTGTATCAATTGTTAGAGATTACAAAAGCTTGCTTGAAACACTAATAAGTTTATTTATTAGATTTGATGAATTATTAATTGAGGAATATATTCCTGGTAGAGAAGCGACCGTGGGTGTCATCGATAATTTTCGCAATCAAAGAATTTATGCGATGTTACCAATTGAAATAAAAATTTCCCGCGAAAATAATTTTTTTGATTATGATGCAAAGTATTCCGGAAAAACAGAAGAAATTTGTCCTGGAAATTTTGATAATGATGAAAAAAGGGAATTGCAAGAATTGGCGATTATGGCACACGATTATCTTGGTCTGCGACATTATTCCAGAACTGATTTTATTATAAATCCTCGTAGAGGAATTTATGTTTTAGAGACAAACTCATTGCCTGGATTAACAAAGGAGTCACTGTTTCCAAAATCATTACCACCAATTGGCTCTAACTATTCAGAATTTTTGGATCACATTATAGATTTGGCTACAAACAGTCGCATTCGTTAGAATTTTGTAGATTTTTATTCGGTCAATGTTTTTTCGAAATTTTTGTTTTCAAATTCAGCTTTTGAAATTTTACTAAGAAAAATAATTGTAACAAAGATAAGTGTCGAGACGGTAGCAGACAACATGCAATATCCGCAAACAGCATTCAGTACAAAAAATTGTAAATAAACTAGCCAAACAGAAAACAGAAAGGCAATCATGGATAATGATGTCGCAATTTTTATAATCAAATTTTTCTTCAAAAATAAATAAAGATTTACCAAGAAAATAATTGATAAGTAATAAATAACCCCAATCATTGAAATTGGAACCCCGGCAATGTTGTTGTATTTGCTACTTGTCACAATATCGCATTTATCAAAAATATTACAAACAATAGAAGCCTCCGAGTAGTGTTTTGTGGTCAAATATGATGTATCAGCCAAACCAACAATTGCCAAAGCAATTATTATGAATATCAATGTGCTAGTTTTTTTTGACATTTATGTGGACCGGACAGGACTTGAACCCGCTACCTCCTCAGTGCAAGTGAGGCGCTCT
>DAOLDC010000003.1:0-5395 GCA_035327525.1 Minisyncoccota bacterium
CTGATTGAATTTTGTTTTCTGTATCTGACAATTCTCTTTGTAATTCTAGAAAATTCTGATTGGCTTTCAGATCTGGATAATTTTCGCTAACTGCAAACAATGATTTCAATGCTCCGGACAACATGTTTTCTGCTTCTGCATGCTCTCCGACTGATTGTGCATTCATTGCATTTGCTCTGGCCTGAGTAACTTTTTCAAAAGTTCCAGCCTCGTGTGCTGCATACCCCTTTACAGTATTGACCAAATTTGGAATCAAATCGTATCGGCGTTTTAGCTGAACATCTATATCTGCCCACGCTTCACCTGATCGTGTTCGAAGTGTAATAAATCTGTTGTAAGAAAAAATTACCCAAACAACCACCAACGCCAAAATTATTAATATAATATTCATGTTTAATTTTTGTTAATTTTTAATACGCTAATTATACTACTTCTGATTTGATTCAACAATAATCTTGCTGGATTTTCCGAATTTGACAAAAAAAATTATTGCTTTATTATTTCAATAAATTGTACATTCATATTTTGATTCAATTCAAATAACAAACAAAAAAGGAGCTGTAAAATGCAACAATCAGAAAATACTAGTTTACCATTCCATGAAAGTATCCTGGAGTTATTACGAAGTTGTTCCGACCACGGAATTCCGGAATTATTTCGTCTAATAAAAAGGACAAAAATTCCATCTGGACACGACAGTATATTGGAGCATTTGCGGGTTTATCATGAAGGACATCCGCTGGTTGAATCTGTTCAAAAACATGTTTTGCAGCAAAAGCTGTTACATGACAAGAGTGGATCGGTTCAAAATACAAAACCGATAAACTTGAAGCCTGGGCATTTTGGTGAAATGATTGAGGACACACCAAGACACCATCCGTACTTCTAATGATCAAAAACCGCACGACTGGCAACCGCGCGGTTTTTTCTTTTTGTTTTATTTAATTTTATAATTTTATTTGTGATCACTCAAACCCTACATCATCCCCGACATTCCGCCCATGCCACCCATTCCACCATGATCGTGATTGTGTTCGTGTTTTGGCTCTGGTTTGTCGGCGATCGCAACTTCTGTTGTTAATAATGTCGCGGCGGCACTGGCTGCATTTTGTAGACCCGTTCTAGTAACTTTTACCGGATCAATTATTCCAGCCTCAAACATGTCATCAATTATTTTGTCTTTTAACGCATCATATCCAGAATTTGGTTTGCCGTTCATTACCGCATCAACAATGACTGAACCGTCGTCCTTGCCAGCGTTCATTGCGATTTGTTTGAGTGGTTTTTTCAGCGCATTTATAACTATTTTATAACCAATTTCCTCTTCATCGGACATTTTTGCTTCATTTTTTATCAAATTTTCAGAAAGTTTTTTTGAGGCTTTGACCAACGCACTTCCACCACCAGCCACAATTCCTTCATCAATTGCGGCTTTTGTAGCATTGACGGCGTCTTCGATTTTTAGCTTCAAATATTTCATTTCGGTTTCTGTTGCAGCACCAACTTTTATGACAGCAACTCCACCTGATAATTTTGCAACTCTCTCTTCTAGTTTTTCTTTGTCATAATTTGCGGTTGTTGATTTGATTTGAGATTTCAATTGCGAAACTCTGGCTTCGATATCTTTTTTCTTGCCGGCGCCTCCGATTATAATAGTTTTGTCTTTTGTTGAAACTACTTTTGAAGCTTTTCCTAGAACAGAAACATCGACATTCTCAAAAGTCATTCCGACATCAGCACTGACAACTGTCGCACCAACTGTTACGGCAATATCTTGTAATAATTCTTTTTTGCGATCTCCATAACCCGGAGCTTTTACCGCCAAAACATTGAAAATTCCACGCAACTTGTTTACCACAAATGTTGCCAACGCTTCCCCTTCAATTTCATCAGCAATAATTATCAAATCTTTTTGACCACCTTTGGCAATCAGTTCTATCAATGGCAAAATTTCTTTTATGTTAGAAACTTTTTTGTCAGTCAAAAGAATTGCGGGATTTTTCATCTCTGATTCCATTCTTTCTGAATTTGTAACCATGTAAGGTGAGACATATCCTTCGCCAAACTCCATACCTTGTGCAATTTCTGATTCAACCCCAAAACTTTGCGATTCATCGACTGTTACAACACCGTTTGCACCAACTTTTGAAATAGTTTCGGCAATTATTTTTCCCAATTCTTCTGATTCAGCAGAAATTGTTGCAACTTGTCTGATTTCTTCTTTGTTTTTTATTGGTTTGGCGGAAGTTTTCAAAAAATCGACAGCGTCGTTGGCGGCTTTTTCGATAGCATTTTTGATACCGATTGCATTTGCACCCATGTTGGTATATTGCATACCTTCTTCTACCAACGATTCAGCAAGGACAATAGAGGTTGTTGTTCCGTCACCTGCCACATCATTTGTTTTTGAGGCAACTTCTTTGATTATATCTGCGCCCATATTCTCGAATTTGTCTTCCAGTGAAATGTCTTTGGCGATTGATACGCCGTCGTTTGTAATAGTTGGCACTCCATAGCCTCGATCTAGCACGACATTTCGTCCGCGTGGGCCGAGTGTTACCCGGACTGCGTCGGCTACTACATTGATTCCTGCTTTTAGTTTTTTTCTTGCCTCTTGATTAAAAATGATTTGTTTTGCCATAATGTTTTTTGTAATTTAGATTTTTAATAATTAATAAACTGTTTTTTCTGCGGTTTTTTATTTTTGCGGTTTTCTTTTGCGGGGTTTTTTATTTTTTCAATATTGCCGAAATATTTCCAGAACCGACAATTACATATTTTTTCCCATCAACTACAACTTTGTCACCCCACGAATACAGAACAATGTCTCCAATAGATACTTCTGGTTTTTGTAATTTTCCATCTACAATTTGCCCACTACCGACGGCGATCACTTTGCCTTTTTTTGTTTCTTCTTCCGAACTCACGCCGGCGGGAATAATGATTCCAGACGCGGTTTTGTTCTCTTCCTTGTTATCAAAATCTTCTATCAAAACCCTATCGCCAAGTGGCACTATACCAGTATTTGTATGTACGCTTTTATTGATTTTTTGTTTTGACATATTTTTTTGAATTATTTTAAAATTAAACTATTAATGTGAGTCGTATTATATTATCAAAAAATACACAATGTCAATTATTTATTTTTTGTTACATTTTTTGCTTTTAGATAATTTGTTATGGCAAAAACTGCCCTTTTTTCTGTTTGGTCTAATTTGTTTTGTACTAATTCAAATATTTTCTCAACTTTTTCAATAGCTTTTTCTGTGGATTTTTTTGGATCATCTTTTTTGTATCTTTCGATAAATGACTGAACGGTCTCAAACAAATCCTTTCCTGCTGTTAGGGTAATGCCAGATTGTTCATCTTTCTGATTATCTTTTTCTCTTTTTATCTCTGCCTCCAAAAATTCCAGAACAACTTTTTGATTATCAATTTCTGACAAATCAACTTTTGCCAAATCAACAAATCCAGAATATCTGGCAGCATTTAGTAATGTATCAACTACTTTCAGATGATTTTCTCTAACTTTGTATTTCAAAATAATATTCAAAATCTTTTCAAGTTCTCCATTTGACAATTTCTTTATTTTTTCCAAATCATAATTTTTCAAAATTTCCTCAATTTCTTCAAATCTTTTTTCCATCAATTTTGTGACTTCGTCGACTTTTTCACTTTGCTCTTTTAGCCTTTCTGACAACGATTTTGTTCTAATCAAATCTATCATGTCAGATTCCTGTGAATTGGTTCCATCAGGCGTTCCATCAATAATAATTGTTTCATATTTGTCATTCCCTTTCGGCCAAATTACAAACGAAACAGAATGCGCGTCAAAAACAGTTGCTTCCTTTCCGGCAACTTTGAAGCCATTCATAACACCACTTACAAAACCGGCTTCTCTCAGCATTGATGTTGTCAAAGCAGCAAAATCAGCACAGACACCAGCGTATTTTTTGCCAAAGAAATTTTCAGAATTTTCAGAACTATTTTTTAGTTCTTGCATTCTCATTTCCATAATTGACATGCGTTCATCATTACCCTTACCCTTTTTTAGACTCATCACATCCTTGTTTTTGAAATCATAATAAGAAATTCTACGAACGAATTTCTCGATTTCAATCAGTTTATCAATCGGAGATAAGTGTTTTATTGATTCAATAAACATTTTTATATCACTAGGTAGGCTTGAAATTTTTTCACTTGATTTTGCGCCGAATTTTTTTATAAAAACTTGCTTGAATCTGTCGTACTGACTGATATTCAAATCAAAAGGAACGCTTGGAATTTCCTGTTTTTCAAGAGAATAAATAACCTTTTCAATATTATTTGGAATATTTATTGTGGTAAAACCTAATTGGTTGATAGAGGTCGCCAAACTAATTTGGGAGCCATTTGCAGTTATTCCACTCACCCTTTCTGGAATAATTTTTGAATCTACAAATCTAGGTAGAGTAATTTGGCTACCAGATCTTACCGATAAAATTTCTGCTGTTATTTCTATCGTTGGACCATCCAACTCCAACTCAACAGGAAAAGTCACTGATGACCACAATCCACTTTCTGAATTATTATTGATCGCAATTTGATTTGTAAATATACCGAAAACATTTTCCCTAAATTGAATAATTTTTTCTCGACTAGACATTTCCGGATCGCCACCAAAAACCTCAAATGAATCGTTGGCGGTCAAATAATCAAAAGGTTTTGTCTCCGAATTGGCTGATTCGTAATTACCACGACCAAAAAAAGATCCCAACATAGAATTACTACGTTTTTCATTCAATTCTTTTTGCCTGTTAATCAAAATTTCTGGAAAAAATTTATAAATGATTGATTTGATTTTGGCACGATTTATCTTTTCATTTTTGGCAGGTATTTTTCCAAAAAAAGTTTCGGGTTCCTCTTTTAGGATCAAGTTCATTGTATTTAAAAAACGATTAGATAGTTGAGTTTTTTTGTCCTCTATTGTTGGTTTATTTTTTTCCAAAAATTCTAATTCTTTTGACGGATCGGGATTTTTGACCAAATTCAACCAATCCAAAAATTCTTTTTCTGATGGCGTTAGTTTTATGTAGCCATCTCCCCCTTTTGAAAAAGCAAAAGAATACGTAATAATCTTTCCCCCAACACGCCCAGAAATTACAATATTATTATCCTCAAATACAAATAAATCTGCTGAATCAAATATTAGTTCAGCGATTGGTCCATCCTCGGTCATAATCTGATATTTTCCATCGGCGTTTCGTGCCCAGAAGGCGATTTTACCATTGATGTTGATCGGGTTGCCAACAACAGAATCATAAACATCACCAACAGGTCCATCCTCGGTCATAATCTGATATTTTCCATCAGCGTTTTGTGTCAGAAAGGCGATTTTGCCATTGATGTTGATCGG
>DAOLDC010000003.1:5495-43463 GCA_035327525.1 Minisyncoccota bacterium
TCCATCAGCGTTTTGTGTCAGAAAGGCGATTTTGCCATTGATGTTGATCGGGTTGTCGACATAATCATAAACATCACCAACAGGTCCATCCTCGGTCATAATTTGCCATTTTCCATCGGTGGTTTCTGCCCGAAAGGCAATTTTGCCATTGATGTTGACAGAATCGCCGAAAGATTTGTATTGGTCAATATTATTGATCTCTGTTTTTTTGAATTTTTTTGGGTCAAAATCAAAAATTGTTTCAGTTTCAGTTTCAAATTCATTTTTTCGTAAATCAACAATCTCATATTCGCCATTTGCGTTTTGCGAAATTTCAAAGTCGGTTTTTTTGTATCCGCGTGCGACCAGACTACTTGTCAGTTTTTTTGATAAAATTTCAGTAGCTAGTATTTTGTTGATATGTTTCAGTGTACTTTCATATTTATGAAGTGAACGAGAAAATTTCAAATCATCCAGACTCGTGCCAGGGCAATATTTATCAAGTAACTCTATAATATTCTGTTCCGAAATAACATTCTCAGATACGTCAGAAAAAATTTGACCAGCTAGTTTTTTGCCGGTTTTCTGCTCAATAAATTCAATAATTGGACCAATATAATAATGATTTTTTCTGACCCTTTCCCTGTCTTGCAAAACCCTTTGCACGGAAAGTTTTTCGTTTTGGATTATTTTTTCCCCTGTTCGCTTGAAATTTCGTTGGGACAAAAATGGAATATAATATTCGGAAATTAGTTGCCTAATGGAATTGTCGGGGGAAATTCTGTAATCTTTTATTCGAAAGTTATGTCCTGATAATTTGTTTATTCTTTCTTTTTGTTGTTTTACCAAATCCAAATGACTTTTTGATAAATATTTTTCTTCTTCGTCCAAAAATGAGAAAATAGTTTGTAAATCTTTTTGATGAGCAATTGAATCGAGCATTGATACAAATTGATCTTCACCGGAAATTCCTAACAAACTAGATATTTCCAAACCGTCGTCGTTTGAGTTTTCCATAATAATAGAAACAATTTCTCTTTTTTCCTCTAGACTTTTGTCTTTTAGGTTTTCTAAAAGTCTTTTTATAAAAAAATCTTTTTGGGCAACCGGATCGACTATTTCCTTCTCAACTTTTTCAGCAACAATGGTGCTTGTAGATTTTAAATCAACATTATTTTTTTCATTATTTGAGTCATTGTATCTGTTGATCTTGTCCATAAATTACAACAATTATAACACAGAAAATACTTTACTTGCTATTTTTTTTGATTCTGTTATTATTGTATTTACTAAATTTATGGCTGCTATCCTGCCAATAATACAAATAGTTCTTTCAGTGATATTGATCGCTGGAATATTAATGCAAACAAACGCCGCAGGTTTGGGTGGTGCTTTTGGTGGATCTGACAATGTCGACGCCGGATATCACACTCGCCGAGGTTTTGAAAAATGGTTGTTTAATGGAACAATTATTATTGCTATACTATTTGTAATAGTGTCATTTGTCAGTTTTATTAGTATCTAATATAATTACAAGAACCATTTGTTTTTGATTATATTTGCAATCAATATTTGGCAGTAACTGTTTTTCAGAATTTAGAAAAATCTTTTCGTGAATACACAAGAAAAACCAAAACTAATTAATAAACATTTCCACTTCAAATTTTTGAAAAAAATTGAGGGCGTTGTTCATTCTTTTTCTTTAACTGAAAAAATATTTTTTTGGTTTTTTGTCATTGTCTCATCAATAACCGCATTATTATTACTGATTTCATTAAATAAAGAATTTCTAATCGATGTTCCAGCTAGGGGCGGCACTCTAACAGAAGGAATAATTGGAACACCTAGATTTATTAATCCATTGATAGCGATGTCATCTGCTGACAAGGATTTAACTGCACTAATATATTCTGGTTTAACAAAAAAAACTTTTGATGGAAACTTTGTTCCGGATCTAGCCGATAGATACGAAATTAGTGAGAACGGTTTGGAGTATAGATTCTTTTTGCGCGACAATGTCAAATTTCATGATGGAAAAAAAGTTACAACCGAAGATATAATTTTTACAATTCTGAAAGCAACTGATCCAGAAATCGAAAGTTCAAAACGATCAGAATGGGAAGGAGTGAATATAGAAAAAATCAGCGACACAGAAATTTTGTTTGTTCTGAGACAACCACATGCACGATTTATAGAGAGCACAACGTTGGGAATACTACCAAAACATTTATGGGGGGATATTTTGAAAGGCGGTTTTGGTATCAGTAAGTTTAATACTGAACCAGTTGGATCTGGCCCATACAAATTAAAATCCATAAAAAGAGACAATGTGAATATTCCACAAAATTACACTCTTTCTGCCTTCAAAAATTACGCCCTAGGAAAGCCCCTTATAGAAAAGATAGTATTCCATTTCGCAAAAAATGAATCGGAGTTGGTGGATTTATTAAATGCAAAAAAAATAAGTTCAATCGGTGGAATTAGTCCAGTGGTCGCATCTACTTTTGTGGAAACACAAAATATAAACAAAATTTATCTACCAAGAGTTTTCGGAATATTTTTTAATCAAAATGAATCAAAAGCGTTGGCAGATGGTAACGTCAGAAGAGCTCTAGAAAAATCAATTTCAAGAACAGAAATTGTTGATGAAATTTTGTTTGGATTTGCCACAGTTTCAAGCGACACATTACCACCACACCTTGATGAGCAATTTTATTTATTAGGTACAGAAAACAAAAGTTCAGAAATTGATGATCGACTAGAGACAGAATTGATTTCAGAAGCACAAAAAATCTTAGAAAGTGCCGGTTGGAAAAAGAATGAAAATGGTGTTTATGAAATAGAAAAAAATAATGAAAAAATAATTCTGTCCATTGATATTTCAACAAACAATGTTCCAGAATTGGCAGCTGTTGCTCAAAAAATCGCAGGAATATGGAGATCTATCGGAGTAGATGTTTCAGTAAAAAACTTTGAGACGTCTGAACTCAATCAGTCAGTTATTCGACCAAGAAATTTTGAAGCTTTGATTTTTGGAATTGTTATAAATAATTATTCTGATTTGTACGGATTTTGGCACTCATCACAACGACTTGATCCAGGTTTGAATATTGCAAATTATACAAATATATCATCTGATAGAATTTTGACCGAATTACGAGACAAAAATAACAAAGAAGATATACAAAAACTTATAAAAGAATTTAACGCGAATATAGCCAAAGATATTCCAGCAATATTTTTATATTCTCCTGATTTTATTTACATTACACCAGCTGAATTGATGGGAATAGAAACAAAGAAAATAAAAAGTAGTGAGGAAAGATTTTTGAACATACACAAGTGGTTCATAAAAACAGACAAGATTTGGAAAATATTTAATAAAATTTAAAATGGAAAATACAAACAAACAAAATAACAGTAGCAATAATTATTCAAGACCTCGTGCTCATTCTAGCCATACTTCAACTGATAGCACCAGAAGTAGTCATGGTAATTCTAGTCAATATACCCGCAGTAGCAACCGAAATTCGACCAGCCAAAACAGGTCAACTGTCGGATATCAGGGTCAAAAAAGTAGATCATTTGGTTCAAAACCAAAAAGTAATCGCAGACCACCCTCACTCAGATCAACATTGAGACAACAGAGAAATACAAAAATCGCCGAAAGACAAAAAGCTAGACAACCAATTCCCTCACCTGGAAAAAATATACGAATTATAACAATCGGTGGTGTGGAGGAAATCGGAAAAAACATGCTGGCAATCGAAATTGGCAACGATATTATAATTGTTGATGCCGGCTTCCAATTCAAAGATGCGTCAACTCCCGGGATTGATTATATTTTGCCGAATACAGATTATCTAGAAGAAAGAAAAGACAAGATCAGAGGTTTGTTCATTACACACGGTCACCTTGACCACATCGGAGCGATTCCTTATGTTTTGGGAAAACTTGGTAATCCACCGATTTATTCTAGAAAATTCGGCGCGATTATGATCCAAAAGAAAATGGAAGATTTTCCACATTTACCAAAACCCGATATAAAAATAATCGATGGTGATGAAATAATTAGAGTTGGAGAAATTCGAGTTGAAACTTTCCCAATTTCACACACAATTCCAGATTCTATGGGATTGATTGTTAATACTGTGCATGGTGATTTGGTCATAATTGAGGACGTTCGTGTTGATAATATTGATGGAGTACCAACAGACGAAGAAGCTGATCACTACAAGAGATTCAAGGATAGAAATATTCTTTTATTGACTATGGATTCAACCTCGATCGAGAAACCGGGTTTTTCTATATCAGAAAATGTTGTTGTAAAAAATATTGAAAAAATAATAAAAGAAACCAGTAGTCGATTAATAATTGGTACTTTTGCTTCTCAGGTAGAAAGAATTTTGGCAATTATAGAAATGGCTGACAAATATGGTAAAAAAATAGTAGTGGAAGGTCGTTCAATGAAATCAAATCTCGAAATTGTAAAATATCTTGGACTTATAAAAACCGAAAACGTAATTCCAATTTCTGAGATTGAAAAATACCCACCAGACAGAATTGTAATGCTAGTAACTGGTGCGCAAGGTGAGGAATTTGCAGCGTTAATGAGAATGGCTAACAAAAGTCACAAATTTATTACTCTGAAAAAAACAGACACGATTCTACTTTCTTCATCAATTATTCCAACAAACCACACGGCAGTCGTAAAGCTGAAAGATAGTTTGTACAGATCAGAAGCAAAAGTTATTACTTATCTGGATTCCGATGTTCACGCATCAGGTCACGGAAACAGGGGTGAGTTGAAATGGATACACCAACAGATTCCCTACAAATATTTTGTTCCATTACACGGATTTCATTATATGTTGAGACAACATGCAGAAATGGCAGAATCGTTGGGAGTAAAACCAGAAAACATAATCGTACCAGAGAACGGATCAATTATAGAGATTTTGGATGAAAATCAACAAATGGTCAGATTGCCTGTTAGAGCACCGCATGATCCTGTTACTGTCGATGGATTAGCAGTTGGAACTATTCAGGATGTTGTGTTGGAAGACAGACAATTATTGGCAGAAGCTGGAATATTCATGGTTGTAGTCAGTCTGAATGTCAGAACCGGTAAACTAAAAAAGTCTCCTGATATAATTTCTAGAGGGTTCGTATATTTGAGGGAATCTCAAGAATTATTACGAAAGGCTAGATTTATTACCCAAAAAATAGTAGAAACTCAACTAGAAAAAAATACCGGTCCAGTAGATTTTGACAAATTGAAAAAATCACTCAGTGATGAATTAACAAAATTCCTATTTCAAGAGACGGCCAAACAACCACTTGTTATATCAGTAATAATTGGAGTTTAATCCAAAAAATCTGGTATAATTATCAGAATGTTATTTAGTCCAAAGGCTTTTTATGACAAAGTAAATAATAATTTGTTATTCCCAGAAAACAAAAGGGTGGTTTTGTATTTCCTATCATTTTTGATTGCATTACATAACACGCCGGCAATTTTTATGAATTCCAACATGATAGAGCAGTTTGTTGGTAATAAAAATGTTGGATATATTTTTGCACTGTCATCAATATTGTCATTATTTATTTTAATAAAAATAAAAGGTTTTTTACAAAAAATTGGAAATTACAAAACCTTTGTTACTGCTTTGACTGTAGATTTTGTTTGCTTAGGAATTACATCATTATCGCTTTTCTTTAATAACTATTATTTTGGAATAATTTTTATTACAGCATATATCATCGGACATATGGCTAGAATTGCTATTGTTTTTTCTATGGATATTTTCTTGGAAAATCATTCGACTGATAGCCAAACTGGCGGTATTAGGGGAAAATTATTAACAGCTGTTAATTTTTCTTTTATAATCGGTCCATTATTGGCCAGCTTTGTGGTGACAGATGTTTCTAATGCTGGAATTGTATACGTCTGGGGTATGACATTATTGATACCTATATTTTTTATTGCCAGAAAAAATTTCAGGAACTACCTTGATTCAAAATATGAAAAAAATAGCATAATGGCCACAACGCTAAAAGTTCTTTGGAATAGGAATATTTATAATATTTGCAAAACAAACTTTGCACTATCATTATTCTATTCATGGATGATTATTTACACTCCGATTTTTCTGCGTAATATCGGTTTTGATCTGGGTCAAATATCAATGATAATTGGCTTTGCCCTAATTCCGTTTGTTCTACTCCAAATTCCTCTAGGAAAAATTGCGGACGAAAAATACGGTGAAAAAGAAATAATGATTATTGGTTTTTCAATAATGGCAATAGCGACAGCAACGATGAGTTTTGTTTCTTCACAATCAATTTTTGTTTGGATTTTGATATTATTTATGACCAGAGTTGGTGCAAGCATGGTCGAAGTAATGAACGAAACATATTTATTCAAAAAAATTAATGATTCAAATATAGATATTATTAGCACATATAGATCAATAGAAGGTATTGCATATATTATTGGTCCGATTCTTGCATCAATATTGTTAATTTTTGTAAAAATTGAGTTCATATTTTTGATATTAGCTTTTATAGTTTTGAATGGAATTAGATACGCCTTAAAAATTCGTGACTCCAGATAGTCTGAAGCATTATCAACAGTTTTTTAACATAATGATTATTGACCAAACTGAAACTTTTTGTTACAAATAAATTTTAATGAAAATATTAATCATAGAAGATGACATTTCAATCAGAAATGTCTTGCGTATGAGTCTGGAAGAATTATCATATACAGTTGATGAAGCGGAGGATGGTGAGAGGGGTTCATATTTTGCAAGGATCAACAAATACGACTTAATAATTTTGGATAATGTGTTGCCGAAGAAGCTTGGCAAAAAAGTCTGTGAGGATATTAGAAATTCGGGGATCAACACCCCGATTTTATTATTATCAGCAAAAAATGATGTCAATTCAAAAGTAGAGTTGCTCGACAGTGGGGCGGATGATTATCTGACAAAGCCGTTCTCGTTTGCAGAACTAAAATCAAGAATAAAATCATTACTCAGACGTCCTCATAAAATTGAGGACGTTATTTTGAAATCCAGAAATATCAAACTAAATTCCAATACTGGCGAGGTCTTTTTAAAAAACAAAAAAATATACTTAACTAGAAAAGAATTTTCCCTGTTAGAATTTTTAATGAAAAATCCAAACCAAATCCTGAGCCGTTCAAAACTAATCGAAAACATCTGGGATATCAACGCTGATCCTTTTTCAAATACAATAGAAACACATATAGGTAACTTGCGAGCAAAGTTCAGAGATAATAACAAAAAAGTCATTGCTAATATTCCAGGTAGGGGCTACAAATTCATTTTGGATTAGGTCGGGTTAAGCAAAAAATAACAAAAAAATATATGAATAATAGCAACATGGAGGAGCTAATATGTTTGGCTGAAATGGGCAAATCATCTATTGGATTATTCCATGATGTTCTAAATCCAATCAGTAGTTTGTTACTTTACTTGGATTTCATTAGTCAGAAAAAAGGTATTGATGAAAATTTCAGAAGAGATATACGACCATTGGTCAGATCAAGCAAAAAAATAACTGATTTTATAAAAATAATCCAAAAAGATCTATCGGGTACAGAGGGCAAAAAAGAAATCGTTAAAATTGATGAAATAATACTCAGCTCAATAAAAATTCTGGCCTACAAATCCAGAAATGCAAATACATCAATTATTTTTGCCAGAACAAAATCGACACCAATCTGTGCTGTAAAAATAAAAATCTACCAAATAATTATCAATCTAATATCAAACGCAATAGAGTCAATGGATGGCAAAATATCAAAACCAAAAAACAAAGTCATCATTACGTTACAAGAAACCGACAAAGACCTAGTGTTAGAGGTGTCAGATAATGGTTGCGGTATAAGTAGCGACAAAATTAATAAAATTTTTGACAATTTATACACAACAAAAAAATCCGGTACAGGGATCGGATTAGCAAATACAAAAAAGATAATTGAAAAGGATTTGTCTGGAAAAATAAAACTAAAAAGTCAGGTTGATGTTGGTACAACTTTCACCGTCACAATTCCAAAAAACAAAAAAATTACAAATTGAAATACTTATCTTTTTCTGATCTCTCAGCTTTTCGGCGATCATTCTCGGTCAAATGTCTTTTTCTTAGTCTGACATCTTTTGGTGTAACTTCCAGATATTCATCCTCACTCATCAATCCCATTGCGATTTCAATAGATAATTCCATGGGTGGTACAAGAGGCATCAATCCTTCGGAACTTTTTGACCTAACGTTTGTCAATTGTTTGCCTTTTGTTGGATTAACGAACATATCCTCGCCTTTTATGGTATAGCCAATTACCATTCCATCATAAACTTCTGAACCTGGACCAATATACAGAACGCCTCTTTCTTGCAAATTAGAAAGTGAAAATCCTAGAGCCTTTCCAGTTGCCATCGAAACCATTGAGCCGTATTGTGTTTTGTTTATTTGACCCACATGTGGTTGAAAAGATTTGAACATACTAGTCATTATTCCCTCGCCTTTTGTATCAACAATGAATTCATTTCTATATCCCAAAAATCCTCTGGTTGGAATTTCAAAAACAATTTTTGCTTGCTTGTCATGCTTTTCCATGTGATTCATTATTCCCTTTCTGTTTCCCATTTTTTCAATTACAACGCCAGAATATTCCTCTGGTACCAAAATAGTTACCTCTTCGAATGGCTCGTGTTTGACTCCATCAATTTCTTTTACAATTACTTCTGGCTGAGATACGGCAAGTTCAAATCCTTCTCGGCGCATATTTTCTATCAAAACTGACAGGTGTAATTCTCCACGACCAAAAACTTTGAATGCGGCATTATCATCAAAATTTACTTTCAAGCCGACATTGACTTCCAATTCTTTTTCTAGTCTTTCACGAATTTGTCTGGATGTTAGAAATTTTCCAGTTTTGCCACCAAATGGTGAATCGTTGACTAACATATTGAACGAAAGTGTTGGCTCATCAATATGAATTGATGGTAATGCTTCGGTTTTTTCGTCTGTGACAATTGTTTGACCAATATAAATATCAGGGATTCCGGCGATCATTACAATATCTCCTGCGACTGCCTCCTTGACGTCTTTCTTTTTCATTCCTTCAAATGAATAAAGTTTTGTTATTTTTCCATTAAAAATTTCTTTGCTCTGATTTTTTGCAAAAACATTTTCACCAAATTTTGCTTTTCCGCTATAAATTCTACAAATTCCCATTCTTCCCAAAAAGTTGTCATAAGCCAAATTAAAAACTTGCGCTTGTAACTGCTGAGTGGTTTTTTCTGGACTCGAAGCTGGTGGAACTTTTTCCAAAATCATATCTAGAATCGGTGACAAATCCTTTGCTTCGTCTTCCATTTTCTTTTTTGCGACACCACTGCGTCCGATTGCATAAATAGTTTCGAAATTCAATTGCTCTTCTGTTGCACCTAGATCAAAAAATAATTCAAAAACTTGGTCGTGAGCTTTTTTGACATCAGCTGCTGGTTTGTCTATTTTGTTCAAAATCAAAATTGGCTTGAGGCCTAATTCTAGGGATTTTTTCAAAACGAATTTTGTCTGTGGCATCGGACCTTCGGCAGCATCAACGATCAACAGAACAGAGTCAACGCTTCGTAGAACACGTTCTACCTCGGAGCCGAAATCGGCGTGTCCTGGTGTATCCAAAATATTTATTTTTGTATCTTTATAAAAAATTGATGTATTTTTTGCATAAATAGTAATACCACGCTCTTTTTCTAGATCGTTTGAATCCATTGAAACTCCGTCCTCAGTCATACCTGTTTGACGCAAAATAGCATCGGTCAATGTGGTTTTTCCGTGGTCAACGTGAGCAATAATAGCGATATTTCTAATTTCCATACAGAAGTACAACTTTAACATTTTTTAATCGTTTTAGCAATAGAAAAATTAGTAAATATTTTTGTGCGATTTAATTTCAAAAGCACTGTCGGAAACGAAAAATTTTCTGTCAGAGCTCGAATAAAAGTTCCAGATGAAACAGTGATTTTTATACTGAAAGAATTGATTGGTGTTGGATTTTTTTCTGCAATCTGAAAAAAACTTTCCCATTTTGCCAAAATTTCTTCTTGACGAAAATCACCAGAAACAGATCCAATCGATTTATAAATATAATCTTTTATTTCTGCGGTTGAATTTGATTTTATTTCTATCAATTCAACTTTTTTTATATCAACTATTTGCGTCGGTCTTTCTATATCAGTATTTCCACGACGGAAATGATCAAAAAGTTTTATGCCAAAAACCGTTTTTCCAGAAAACCAAGGATATTTTTGGGTTTTGATCCCAGTCAATTTGATGATTTCTTGTTTCAAAATTTGTTCATCTATTTTTGTATCGAGCAGTTCTGTTGAATTTGTAATTCCCAAAATATCACCCGTGTCAGTAGAAACTCCAATCAAAAAAGTTGCCACATACTCCTTGTCAAAACCCATATATTTGTCGCGGTTCTGGTTTTCATCACCAACCAGAATCAGCATTTGACCTTCTGCCATTGGATCCAATCTGCCGGCGTATGACATTTTTTCATTTTTGAATTGTGGTTGCTCTACACGAATCCTGTCTATCAATTGCAATGGTGTTTCACCAATTTTTTTATTTATGAAAATCATTTTTTAGAAATTAAAAGTATTAATCGCGATAACCAGCTGCTTGAGAAGAATACATTTGATTATAGATTCCGTTGATTTCTACTAATTCTCTGTGAGTTCCATATTCTTTTATATTTTGACCAGAAATTACAGCAATCTTGTCCGCATTGCGCACAGTTGCAAACCTGTGTGAAATCAAAATCAGGGTTTTTGTTTTGTCAGTATTTTTTTCCAATTGATCAAAAATTTCTTTCTCAGCTTTGGCATCAATACTTGCAGTCGGTTCATCCAATATTGTCACAAAAGCGTTTCTAAATAGCGCCCTCGCTAATGATAGTTTTTGTTTTTGGCCCTGTGAAGGGTCGACACCATTGGTGAATTCAACACCAATCTGTTGATTGTAATTCATTTTCCATTTTTGAATAAACTCATCAGCGTTTGCTCTGACTGATGCATTGGATATATTTTGTTGATTCATGTTTGACTCGATTTTTCCAAGATGAATCAATTCTTTTACAGGCAATTTGTATGTCTTGTAATCCTGAGACAAAAGAGCCAGATGTTTGTACCAACAATTCAGGTCTAGCTCCTTCAAATCAATTCCATTTATCAGAATTCGACCAGATGTCGGATCATAAAAACGACATAGTAGTTTTATAAATGTAGATTTTCCAGCACCATTTGTTCCGACAATCGCCAGCTTTTCGCCAGATTCAATTTTTAGATTAAAATCTTTTAGGACAAATTCATCTGGTTTTGAAGGATAAGAAAATGACACATTTTCAAAAATTATTTCTGGTGCTTTTTCTAAATTTATTTTTTTGGCAGTTTCTGGATTGGTTATCAATGGCTTTTCATTCATTAATTCCACAAATGTATTTACTGATTGTGCATCCTGATACTGAGATGATAATGCCAAAAAGAATCCAATAACTGATTGTTGCAACCCAAGTGACGCGGCCAAAATAAAAACAAATGTACCGATTTGCATCTGACCAGCTATAACTGGTTGTATCAAAAACCAAACAATAATTCCAAACGATATAGAGACCAACGCCTGTGTCAAAATTTTGTACCAAAGAATTTTTTTATCTTTTGACAAATGAGCGGTGTGAAAATCATCCAAAATATTTTTGATTTTGCCTATAAAAAAATTTGTTGTTCCATAAATTTGTAATTCCCTAATACCCTGAACTTCAGAGACCTGCTCTTTTGCATGCCACAAATGCCTTTTGTTTTCAGATGAAGTTTGATAAATAGTCCAAATTTCTTCGCCATATTTGAGCTCAACAATAAATCTCGGAATCGTTACAACAACCACAATCACAAATATTAGCCAATTTGCCTGCAACATAATAATTGCCGCAGTAATAAATCCAACAACGTTGGTAATATTTCTAACGAACTTTCCAAAAAAATTAGAAATCATAAATGACGATCCATTTTCGTCCACTAATTGTACTTTGTCTCGAAATTTTGGATCCTCATGTTTTGCAACATCCAACGATGCCATTTTTTCTGAAAAAATCATTTCAAATCTGGTTCTCATACTTCTCCACCCCATCATGTCCCAATAGTCAGCCAGCGCCGAAACAGTACTGTTGAAAAGCAATATTGTAGGAAAAAGCAAAATCAATAGAAGCAATTTCTGATCAATAATTATATTTCCAAAATCACTTGCTAAATGGTTTATTAATAATGCCTCAACACCTCTCTGTAAGTACGGAGATAGTGCGACCAAAATCGCAAAAAGGGTCAAGAAATAAAATTCTTTTGTGTGGTTCTGCCAAACCTCCTTGATTACAAAAACATTCGCACGCCAAAGATTTTTTAATGACTGCAAGTTTATATCTTTTATTTCGCCTCTTAATCTTTTTTTTGACATTTTTTATAATAAAATTAAAATAAAAAAAATAAACAATTTTTTGACCTAATCAATATAATTTAACACAAAAAAACTAATCTACAAAAGTAAGGGCTTTTCCAGGTTTGCCAGCTCTACCTGTTCGTCCAATTCTGTGAACATAGTCGTCATGTGTTGCTGGAATATCAAAATTTATAACATGAGAAACTCCGGAAATATCCAAACCTCTCGCCGCCACATCAGTAGCTACTAGAATATTTACATGATCTCTCTTGAACAAGTCCAACGCTTTCTGCCGTTTTCCCTGAGTCTTGTTTCCGTGAATTGATTCTGCCTTGAAACCTAGTTGATTTAGTTTTTTTGAAAGTTTTTCTACACCATGTTTTGTACGTCCAAAAATCAAAACCTTATCAAATCCTGGCTGTATCAAAACATCTCGTAACATATCCATTTTGTCAGTGCCTCTTGGAATTTTGACAATATCTTGATCTATATGATCTGAAGTCTGACGAGAAGCAACCTGAATACGAACTGGTTCCTTCAAAAAATCATTGATCAGACGCTCTACCTCACGTGAAATAGTTGCGGAAAAGAACAATGTTTGTCGAGGTGACGGCATTTTGTCCATAATAAAACGCATATCATTAATGAATCCCATATCAAGCATTCTGTCGGCTTCATCAAGAACAATTGTTTTGAATTCTCCGAGTCTGATTTTTCCACGATTTACCAAATCCTTGAGTCTACCGGGAGTACCAATAATAAAATGATTGAAATTTCTAAGTGAAGCGATTTGTGGACCAATATTTGTACCACCAACACAACAGACAGAATATATTCTCATATCTTTTGTAAAAGATTTTAGTTCATCGTTTATTTGTGAAGCCAATTCTCTGGTTGGAACTATTACTAATACTTTTTCTTTTGTGTTAAGTAAAATTTTATTTATCAAAGGTAGCAAAAAGGCTGCAGTTTTGCCAGTACCAGTCTGGGCGATTCCAACAACATCCACGCCACGCAAAATATGAGGAATTGATCTATCCTGAATCGGAGTTGGTAAAAGATATCCCCTACCCAGAACGGATTTTTTCAAAACATCTGTAATATGAAAATCTGAAAATTTGTGTTCGGGTACAAATTTGTTTGTCTCTTCTGTAATTATTGCTTTATTGATAAATTTTGAGTGATCAATATGTGTCGAAAATCTATTTGTTCTATTTCCACCGCGACTGTTCGATGAAAAACGTTTGCCAGAACTTCGGGTACGGCTACTTTGAGAAGTGCGACGACTGCTCTGAGAGTTATCGCGACTGCTTTGAGAACTATGACGACTGCTTTGGGAACCACCCTGAGAATAACGCACACCAGATTTGCCACCACTTTTGGAACTAGAAAAACGATTCGTTGGTCGACGATTGTTTGAACCTGTATTTGAACTAGAAAAATTTTTTACTGTCATACTCTATCCACAAGAGTCCATGGGCTCTTTGTTTTTAGAGCACAAAATGAGAATGTAGATACAAAGTAGAGTATATATCAAAGTTAAATTATTGTCAAGCGGACCGTAATGCGGATTTAGTCCCAGATAAAAACGAGGACTGGAATTGAAAAAGGTTTTGTTTTGTCTTTTTTTATTTATCCAAATCCAACATTTCATCAATTCTTATTTTACTTACAAAATCAGGAACGTGACTAACCATAATCATCGCGCCATCGTACTTATTCAGAGCCTCGGCAATAATTGGTAAGTGACGGAAATTGATATGATTGGTTGGCTCATCCAAAATCAACAATCCAGGTTTTTGTAACACCAAACGGGCAAAAGAAACCAGACCCTTTTGACCTTCTGACAGACTGCCAATTTTTGTTTTCATAACATCTCCAGTAATCAGAAATCCCGCCGCCACAGATCTCATTACTTCTTCGTCTTTTATATCCATAACAGACATTAGTGAATTATAAACTGTGTCTTCAAAATTCAAAATAGAAAAATCCTGGCGATAATATCCAATACTCACATCATCTGATATTTCAGCACCCTTTGAGGTTTTGTTTACAATCGATTCTAATAGTGTGCTTTTTCCAATTCCGTTTGGACCATGCAATAACAAATGTTGATTCTTTTTTAGAGAAATATTACATTTTCTTGCAACTGATTTGTGACCTCTGATTGTATTGAAAGCAGAAATTTTTATTATTACACCAGACAAATCTTTTTGAGATGGAATTATGAATGGTCTAATAGTTTTGTCCTCGCGACGAATATCGACTTTTTCTTCTTCCATCTGATCAGCTTTTGCACGCATTCTTTTTGCAACCATTCTCATTTGACCTCCCTTGTTTGCGAAAAAGTTTGCTTTGTCTTTGTTCTCCTGAATTTCTTTTGCCAATTGAGCGTTCTTACGATTCTCCTTTTCGACACGGGCTGTAATCTGTTCGACTACATCAAAATAATTTCCAACATATTGTTCAACTTTGTGAGTAAAAACATCCAAATATAGAACTCCATCAGTAAATTTATTCAAAAATTCAGCATCGTGAGAAATAACCAGACATGTTTTTTTGTAATTTATCAGAAAATCCGTCAAATGTTCTATTCCGGCTTTGTCCAAATTATTTGTCGGCTCATCAAGTAGAAGCAAGTCCGGATTCTGAATCAGTGCAGATGCCAATAATAGTCTGGCCTGTTGTCCACCGGAAAAAGATTTTATAATTCGATCATGTGGCGCACTCAAATGAACCACATCCAGAATCTCATCAATTCTTGGATCAATATCATAAATCTTTTTTGAAAAACATTTTTCAAAAAATTCTCTCACGGTCAAATTCAATTCATCTTTCGGAATAATCTGACGACTTACTGCGACCGATGTTCCTTTTACAACATTTACATTTCCAGAGTCGACATGGTGTGCACCAGTTATCAACCCGAACAGTGTACTTTTTCCAGCACCGTTCTGTCCCATAATAGTAATCTTTGAACCACGACGAACAGAAAAATCTACATCCTCCAGAATTGGCTTGTTATGACCAAATCCAAAAGATACGTCTTCGAATCTCAAAATTGTCTGTTCTTTCGACATAGAATATATACAATACACTAGATTTGAAAAATATCCAAAAAAATATATAATAGAACCTACATGGACAAAAAATTTACAAAGCCGTATGACCCTAGTCAGGTTGAAAAAAATATTTATGAAAAATGGGAAAAATCTGGTTTTTTCAATCCTGACAATTTGCCGGAGCGACATTCTGAAACTTTTTCTATTGTTTTGCCACCACCAAATGTTACCGGCGTATTGCACCTCGGTCACGCGTATGAGGATTCGTTACAAGACACAATTATCAGATTTCAGCGAATGCGTGGAAAAAAAGCATTGTGGCTTCCGGGTGCTGATTCCGCGGCAATAGCGACTCAGGCCAGAGTAGAAAAAAATATTTTGAAAGACGAAGGAAAAAGTCGTCACGATCTCGGACGAGATGAATTGGTCAGACGAGTTTCGGAATTTGCAAAAAAAAGCGAATCAACAATCCTAAATCAGGTAAAAAGGATGGGTTCTTCTCTAGATTGGAGTAGATACGCCTATACACTTGATGAAAAAAGAAATTTGGCAGTTTCGACTGCATTCGTAAACATGTACAGGGACGGACTTATTTATCGAGGAAACAGAATTGTAAATTGGGATCCAAAAGGTCAGACAACAATATCAGATGACGAAATAGAATACGAGGAGAGAGATGCAAAATTTTATACTTTCAAATATTCAAAAGACTTCCCTATTTCTATTTCGACAACCAGACCAGAAACAAAAGTCGGTGATACTGCCGTCGCTGTTCACCCTGACGATACTAGATACGCTGAATTTGTTGGTAAAGAGTATGAATTGATTTTTTGTGATGTTCCATTAAAAATAAAAATAATCGCGGACAACGCAATAGACAAAGATTTCGGAACTGGAGCAATCGGAGTTACACCAGCACATAGCCAAATCGACTGGGAAATTGCAGATAGGCACAATTTAGAAAGACCACAAATTATAAACGAGTATGCAAAAATGACAGTTGATGGTTTTCTGAATGGTCAAAAAACTTCTATTGCCAGAGAGTCAGTCGTGAATTGGTTAAAAGAAAATAATTTGTTAGAAAAAGAAGAAAATATCAAGCAAAACATTTCTGTTTCAAGTCGAACAGGCGCAATAATAGAACCTCTTCCGAAATTGCAATGGTGGATAGATGTGAACAAAAAATTCAAAATACATGATTCAAAAATTTCTGGAATAAAAAGTGGTCAAGAAATATCATTGAAAGAATTGATGAAAACTGCCGTAGAAGGCGGTGATATTGAAATGCCTCAGGACAGATTTCGCAAAACATATTTTCATTGGATTGAAAATCTGCGTGATTGGTGTATTTCTAGACAAATTTGGTTTGGGCACAGAATTCCTGTTTGGTATAAAGATGAGGAAATATATTGTGGCGTAACAGCACCGACAGATGATGGCTGGGTTCAGGAAGAAGATGTTTTGGACACATGGTTTTCTTCGGCGTTGTGGACTTTTTCAACACTAGGTTGGCCAGAAAAAACTTCTGATTTGGAAAAATTTCATCCGACTAGTTTTATGTCGCCAGCATATGAGATTTTGCAATTGTGGGTTTCTAGAATGATTTTGATGAGTGGTTTTCATCTAGGTCAAATTCCCTTCAAAAAAGTTTTGATTCACGGATTGGTTCGTGACAAAAATGGCAAGAAGTTTAGTAAGTCACTAGGAAATGGTATTGATCCAATAGAAATGATTGAAAAATACGGCGCTGACGCTCTAAGAATGGGATTGTTGGCGGGAACTGCGATTGGAAATGATGTCAAATTTGATGAGAGCAAAGTCAAAGGCTACAAACATTTTGCTAATAAACTTTGGAATATTACCAGATTTATTTTGGAAAATATAAATGACGAAAATATAAAAAATGGAAATTTTTCCGAAAAGTCTGGCGAAGATGTGTCGGCTGGGACTTTTTCAACAGCTGACAAAAAAATTCTATCCGATTTGGAAAATGTAACGACTGATATTACAAAAGAATACGAAAATCAAAACATACATTTGGCAGCAGAAAAAATTTATCATTACATTTGGCATGAATTGGCAGATATAATAATTGAGGATTCAAAAAATGTTTTCAAGAGCAATAATGAAGATGAAAAAAAATCTCGACAATATGTTTTATACAAAATTCTATTGACCTCACTAAAATTATTACATCCACTAATGCCGTTTGTTACGGAAGAAATTTGGAGTAGTTTGCAGAAAAAAGATGATTCTGAAATATTAATGATTTCAGCCTGGCCAGTAAAGTAATTAATGATGCGGTTGTATGGCGTGTGTATGTCGTGCTTTAAAATAAAAAAACCGTGATTCTAATTACTACCGACCTATTTTTTAGTGCACGTGACCGTGAGAATGTCCATGTGAATGTGAGTGAGAATGTTTTGATTTATATCCTTTCAAAAAATAAACTGCCAAAAAAGTAACTATTGGAACAGTCAAAACCAATCCAATGCTTCCGACAATTGTTCGAATTATTTCTGTTGCAAATAATTCCGAATTTATAATTGTAATAAAATCATATTCATAAATGTTAACCAACAACATCATTGGTAATGCAGCTCCAGTGTAAGCCAGAACCAAAGTATTGACCAATGCACCAACATGCTCACGCCCAACGCGCATCGCCCTCTTGTACACCTCCCTACGACTAACATCCTGTTTGCTATCGTACAATTCAGATACGACAGCCGCCTGCGTTATGGCAATATCATCGAGAACTCCCAGAACGCCCACAATAATAGCTCCCAACAACAAACCAGAAAAATCCAACGATCCGCCAGTATTGAAATTCAAATAAATAGACGCATCCTCCGCCAGCCCAGAAAGTTTTGTGGCACCAACGGCAAACAATGCGAGGAGACTTGTCAAAACAACAGCGATCATTGTTCCAGAATATGCCACCAATGATTCACGATTGAAGCCGTGTGTAAAAAATATTGCCGCAAACAAAATTCCAGACGCAACAACAATACAGACTAGAAGTGGATGAAAGCCGTACAATATTGCCGGAATCAAAACATACAGAATCACCGCAAAGCTTCCAAGTAATGCTATAAGTGATCTAACTCCCTGCCAACTTCCAAAAAGAATAATTACAAAAACAAACAAAAACATAAAAAATAAAATCTGACCCGTGCGATCAATATTTGTAATCGCATATCTTTCAAAACCGCCAACATCAATCAAATAATTTATATAAATTTTATCTCCTTTTGAAATTTCCGGAAAATCACTTTCGAAAACAACAATTTTTCCCTCCAGTGGACCTTCCAAAAATTCCACTTCCAATTCGCGATAAATGCTCAAAACATCGTTCCAGCCGACATTTCGTTCGTCGGTCGAAATCACCCTGACCACTTTTGCCTTGAATGTTCCCTGATAATCTTCGTGAACATCTTGTGCAAATGTTTTGTCAACAGAAAATCCGGCAAATGACTGCAGAAAAATTAAGAAAACAAATACAAGCAAAAATTTCCGCCGACAAAAAAACGGTGCTGACGGTTCTGACGGTGCTGGTGTTGCTGACAGCGACGAATTTTTTATTTTTTTTGAAAAAATTTTTGTAAAAATCATTTTTTTGATGAAATATCAATTTGAAGTCCTAGAACATTGTCACATTCCAGAATTGTTGCTGCTTTCTGCTCTGGTGAGAGATTTTTGTCCTTTGCAATTGACCACAACACCGCCAAACCTTTTGCAGTATTGAGATCATCAGAAACAACTGCCAAAAATTCATCGTATTTTTCTTTTACAATCAGTGATTTGTTATTTTCACCGGCAGAATCCACGCCCGCTGAAACAATTTTTCTCAATTTTTCTAATGCATTTCTGGCAGAGTCCAGTGCCTCATCAGTCAAATTTATTTTTTTCTGATAATGTCCGGTGTAATAAAAATATTTCAAAACCATAGCATCATAACCTTTTTTCTCCAGATCCGTCACAGAATATGCATTGTTCAAACTTTTTCCCATTCGCTTTCCGTCAATCAGCAGAAAAGCAACATGAAACCAAAACCTAGAAAAGATTTTTCCAGTTACTGATTCCGATTGAGCAATTTCGTTTGGGTGATGTGTTGATCGTAAATCCTCTCCACCACAGTGAATATCCAATGTTTGACCCAAATATTTCATACTCATTGCACTACATTCAATATGCCATCCAGGAAAACCAATTCCCCACGGCGAATCCCATTCCATCTGTCTTTTTTCATTTGCAGTATTGAATTTCCACAAAGCAAAATCTCTCTTGTTCTTTTTTTCTGTATTTTCATCTATTCTGCCCGCAATATCCTTTGGATCCAAATCAGAAATTTGTCCATAATTTGGAAACTTGCTTGTATCAAAATAAATTCCGTCAGAAATTTTGTAAGTAAAACCTTTTTTCTCCAAATTTTGAATCAATTCTATTTGCTCTTTTATATGATCGGTTGCTTTGACAAATTTTTCTGGCAACAACAAATTCATTTTTTTGTAGTCGTTAATAAAAGTATTTGTGTATTGTTCGGCAATTTCCCAAATCGAACGGGATTCTTGTTTTGCGGCATTTTCCATTCGATCGGTTCCGATTGATGAATCGCCAAAATTATCGCCAGTCAAATGTCCGACATCTGTAATATTTGTAATATATTTTACTTTGTATCCATTTGCCAAAAGAACGCGATGCAATAGATCAACCATAGTATAAGTTCGAAAATTTCCGATATGAGTAGTTTGATAAACGGTTGGTCCGCAGGAATACATTTTGACTTCGCCAGAATTGAGCGGTTCAAATATTTCCTTTTTTCTAGTCAAAGAATTGTATAAATTCATGTACCCCTATTCTACCGAAAAAAAGTGTATTCTGCCACAAATACCATTCCTGCCAGAGTTACTGCACAGTTCGTCATTTCTGGCATTATAGTTGCCGTTTTCCCAACCGCAGGCGCTGTTTTGAGGTGAAATTAACTACTTGTCATTTATCGAATCGACAGTAATGGTACCAATAATATTATACAAATTACCATCAGGTCCTCGCATTTCTTCTTTTGTGAATGTTCCTGTTACTTCTACTACTGCGTCAACCTGTGCATACATATACGTTGGATCATGTGCAAAGAGATTTTTGAGACCGTAGTGCTCGCCACTATTTGCTTTCAAACCTATTGCGCACTCAAGCGTTTGCGGACCAGAAGAAATTTTTGGTAGACAAGTGATTTTACCAACAACGGTAATTTTTTGGCCTGCGATTGGGGTTGGAGCCGGCGTCAGTGTTGCATTATCGCCACCACTTGCTCCGTCATCATTACCTGCGCCACCACCAGTGCCACCATTACTCTCACCCTCAAAATTTTGCACGACCTCGCCAAATTCTAGCGTTACCGGATCGAGCAGTAGATACAAACTTTTTCCTACAGATGGTGCAGTTGTGAAAGGTTCTCCGGGTGCGCGGTCAGCGTAATTTACAACAATTTGCCTACCCTCACCTTTTTCTGTTGTTTGTGGTGCAATACGATCACCGACAAAAACCGCATGAGTTCCAATGTATCCGTCGTCACGCTTTAACGCACCAACCAAATAAAAGAAAGTTCCACTTCCGCCAGTTTCCTGAGTAACAAGAAATGCAACATCCACAGTGCCATCACCGTCAATGTCATGCGACACTTCATTACCAAAATATCTAACAGTGGTAAAAGGTCCTTCACCAAATTCACTCGGAACTACTCCAACACCATCGATCAAGTTGACTGGTTCGCCACTCATAAAAAAAGTTATTTCTTGGAAATCATTTGGTAATCCATCACCCTGCTTTTCATTATAAATATAATTATTAAAAGCAAAAAAACCAACAATCGCAAGTAGTAATATGACAATGATGATATTTATATTTTTTTTCATAATATTTATTTTACATAACAATAAAGTGCTCACTGACAATTGTTTAAAGTTAATTAATATTTTTTTCACTTCACTAAAATTCATTAATGATTATGTCTATTTTTATCACCGTTTGCAATTTGTTAAGCGGAGATCAATTAAAGACTATTTTTCAATAATCTCCTTAAGCCTAGTCAATGCCTTTGGCCACATATCATTAAACACATATACACGTTTTAAAGTTGTTTTGCTTGTTGGCTTCATGTTTATTAATTATAGCAAAAAACCCTTTATGATTCTAACTGATTAAGTAATTGAAATAAAGTTTTGCTATTTTTAGCAATAATCACAAAAGTTCTAGCCCATGATTCATCCCAAATTATCTTTCTCCAAAACGGCGATTTTAGCCGTATCGGTAGATCTCACATGACTGTTGACTGTCGTGGTCGTGAACCTGTGAAGTAAGACCTGGCAAGACCGTTTGTGACCTTCTCTACTCATTATACTAGGTGTCTCGGTCTGTTGGAAGTTTTTGTGAATGTTACAAACAAGACGCAAAACACCCGTCTCGGTCGCCGTCTCATTTACAAGTTTTATATTTATTCTAAGTATTCCATTTGTATAATTTATATAGATGTCGTGTGAAATATTATAAAAGAAAGCCTCGTATTGTTAGTACGAGGCTTATCGTTGTTGTCCAATAATTTACAATCCCTTAAGATACGGGTGCATATGTCTGAAGGAATCCGTCTTTTGTAGTTTTTTCCAATCACAGCCGGTGATCACGCCCCTACAATTAGGCGACCCACAAAGACAATTCATTCTAAATCTAGGGTTACTCTCCATAAGTCCATAATCATAGACAAGTTCGGAATTGATACAAATATCTCTGATGGCAACAAAATCTCCATCCTCTCCGCCAAATCCGACATTACCATCACACGAGTGATTCATGTGCCAGCAGGTTGTCATGAAATGAGGATTTTTATATGTGTAGAAACCTTGAGGTGTGCCCAGACAATACTTATCGACATACTCTTTGGTAGCATCATCAAGTTTTGGATATTCTTCCCAAGAGCACAAATACATTGGCGTACTTGGAAATCCGTTGCCTATGACTTCGCCTATAGAGATGTCTCTAGCAGCAAACAACCCTATCTCTCCTGGAAGCATAATTGATGGCCTTATTTTGACCATGACACTAACAATTTGATCTGCAGAAATTCTCTTAGTCATAACTTCTCCTTAAAGGTTCAACCTAATACAAAATTACACCGAAATTTCAGCATGGTCAATATAAAAATTTCCTGTTGGTAAATATCTCGGGCATATGATAATGTTTTTACCAGAATCAGGAATGTCTCCTGATGAAAAGAACATTCAAATCAGAAAGGAGTCTAATCGTGAAAAACATAAAAGCACAGACAAGTGTTCGGGAAATTCCGCTGAGTGACGAAGTGATTCCGTCAGTACAGGGAGAATTGTACATCTACGGAACCGAGCTCAGTCCACAACGACCTATCTATGCACTTATGAAGTGCAAGGCCAACAAGAATAGGCCAACCAAGTCCCTTCGACAACTCGGAAAGGAAGCCAACCTGGTCTTCCTGTTCGATGGAGAGAACGTGTCGGTCATGTCGATACTTGATGCGATCAAGAGGGGTGAATTGGAAGCAGGTATCGGTGGAGAATTATCCACTGAAACCAGGATCGCGCCTGCCGGCATTTCGAAGCACGAGTTTCTCGAAATGTGTGCAAGTGAGAACGTTGGTGCCATGATCACATGTTGCGAACTGGCCTGCGAAGCATCGCGGGTTCGAATATCGCTCGGGTCGGGCATGGTTATTGCTGTCTTCACGGAAGATGGAAAATGCGGTTTGTTCTTGGTCGATTCAATTAATCAAGAACGACACATTGTCCATCTCAAGGCCTTCCACATCCTGAAGTGAGATGAAGTCCTCACACCAAGCCACCACCAGATTCGTCTGGCGGTGGCTTTTTATATATATCTTCTCCAAACCAATCCCTCTCCGTCTTCAGGAGGAGTAACCTTACCGACTTGTTCAAAATCTAAAGTGTCGTGAAATTTCCAAGAACCATCGTGGGTAGTGGGACTAAATATTAACATCTCGTCGTATCCCAAATTATTGGCCGCTTCGATTAATTTGGCTTTTAATTCCAAACCAACACCAGTTCTTTTTTCTTTTACAGCTATTATGTACAGCTCTGTGGGATTATTCCCCTTTGAAAAAGGTTTTAAGTAATCGGATAAATCTTTGAAACCTGCAAAACCGTCTATCTGACCTTTATTTTCAGAAACTAAAAAATGCTTTTTGATTGAGAAACCATTGCTGTTTGTATCTTCCAATAAGTCTTTTACTTCTTGTATAAAATCTGGATCGTTCCAGTATAGTTTTAAAATATCAACAATTGAATCAAGGTCTGTTTTTCTATATTCTCTTATTTTCATAACAAAATATTAGCATCATATTTAAAATACATAAAGTTCATTAAAATCTCATCACTCATTCTCAAGGTACATCGTAAAATATCCAAACCCGATCTTCGCTCAATTTAAAATCATACTACTTATTCAGTCTCCTTTTACCAATCCCAGCAAATCCTCTTCCTTTTCATAAGCCCTTAGACGACCAGATAATATTCCCATTCGATAAGATACGCCATCACTCATCAATCTCCAGTTCGTATCTTCCAACGCTTTTTTGATAATTTTCTGTAGATCATGGCTACTGGCTCTATCAATCCTTTCAGGATTGGCGTCGTGTACAGTAAATGGAAGTAGTAAATCCTTACCCATATCTGGATCTCCAAAACGAAACTTTACATATTTAGCCTTTTCACAAATTGGTACCAATAATTCCTCTAATGACACGATAGTAAGTTTCTTTAATTTTTTAATCTCTTCGTATTCATCTTTGTGTTTTTCTTTTTCATTCAACCTATCCATAAAACTGGCAATCTGTTCAAGATTATTTCTTTCCTTCAGGTTATCTTCCAATCTTTTACCAGACAGACAAAATCTTTCCCTATCTTTTTCGTATTCAGTATCTATTGGTTCTTCTTTTGTAGTTAAATCAAGCTCGTCGGTTTCTTTGTAATTACAGCTAGAGCATTTAAGAGTTGTAACAACTTTTTTGTCTTCGACTCTTTCACTACTTCTTTCCAAAATTGACTGACATTTAGGGCAAATGTTTGGTTTGATTTTATACTCCTCGCCATCATTAAAAAATGCCCTGTGGGGTAGACATCCGTTTGGGCAATCGTACATAAACAAAACTCTGTCTTCCTCATCAGAATGATTCCATAGCACCTTACTGCTCTCAGAAACAAAACTTTGGCATTTCAAACACCTTATGTCTTTAGGGGCCTCAGCATTTTCATACAATTCGTCTTTTTCAGTATCTCTCTCAATCCATTCTTGAATTGTTTTTTCTTTACTGTTATATCGATCGACCGTCGTATACAACAAATCATAGTGCAAAGCCATATCGCTTACCGCCCTATTTAGTTTTTTGTTTACCTTACCTTCGTACTTCTGATCGGATTCAAAATTATTATGAAAATTTTCCCTCCAGCGACAATCTTCCACGGTCATCCGATCATAGATATCAGAGTACTCTTGTTTTGTTTTAAGGTATTTAGCCATAAAAATTAGGTTTTGAAAGTAAGTAATGCACAATCAGGTGACCAATATTGAGGTGTGTATTACTCGCCCCCAGAGAAGGCTTTGTGTGATACTATAATGGTAGATATATTATTTAGGTTAGATGTTTATCATTAAATTACATATTCCCTTAATGACAGGATTTTAATGGATTAACCAAAACATTTGAGAAAAGGCTCGCGAAAGCACATTTGTTAAACATCTAACCTAAATAATATACCTAAAATAAAGAACTTATATACTCTATTATAGCACAAATAGTGCTTTTAGTCATCTTTTTTTGCTATATAAAACACCCTCCCAAATGCCAACAAATGCCAATTTTGGAAGACTATAAAAACAAGTGGGGTGTTACAATAAGGATATGGACGAGCTTCTGGCAAAAGAAAAGGTTTTATATGAATCCCTTATAAATAAAACTCGGGATCGGGATTTTTTCATTGCCCTACACTCCTACATGGAGTATATATTAGTTGACTGTTTGGATATCGTCGTTGAGCACCTTTCAGAATCCTACGCTGAGAGAAAGGACGAGATCGAAGAAATCGAAAACATACAAAAAGAGATTCTGGATAATGCTACAAAATTACTGTCCGAAATAGAGAAACTTATTAAAAAACACAAACTCCAAGGGAACGAAGTTCTCCAAGATGAAGTTTCTTATACTAAAAAGTTTTTGAGTGGTGAGGTAAAAATTATCCAGGGAAATTTTTTAAACAGTTTATATGATTCATGTGAGGATATCTTAAATAGACTTATCTCACTTGGCTTTGAAAAGGAGATTGGCAAGTGCGCAAAAATCTCAAGGGATTCCCGAATAAGCGACATCAATGCACTAGAAAAAAGAAAAGTGCTGTCCTTAAAAGAAAGTGCCTTTATTAAAAGAGATGCGAGAAGGCCGTCGGGTGCTCTGACAAGACTAATGGAAATGTATCAGGAAATAGTAAAGCAGGAAAGCGCAGATGTTAAAACGGAGGAAATAAATATTAATAATTTCATGAACATCCACATGAGTAATGCCAGAGATAAAGAATACGAAGGATTGATGACTGGAAAAATTGCCTCGGGTACCTATTATTCAAAGGAAAAGTACCTGTCTGACCTGGAAATAATCCATAACGCCATTACGTTAAACAAGGTAGTTAAGGTTAAGGAGGACACTACTGATCGGATATTTTATATGAAGGACAATAATATTTACCACCATAAAAATGGGCTTATGCATTACGACCTAAACGGATTAGAAGAGCCGAAATATATCGAGGCGTTCAAAAATGTAATAATATACATGCACGACCAAAAAAATAAAATAAGAATTTCGGAACTAGAAAAGTACATGAGCAAAGAAGAAAGAACAAGGATAAATTATCGTAGCAATTTGGGAAATACTGCCAAGCCGTTTAATAACTTTCTAAAGAAAAACGGTGTGAAAAATATTCACCCAAAAACAAAAACACCAATCCTCGCTGTCACTGATAGATATATAACTTTCAATAACAAAATATAGTCCGAGCAAATCAGAGCAAATAAGTTAAATATATTAACCAAAATACCCTTATTTATAGGGGTATTTTTACTATGCCTACGTGTTTGCTCATCTATATTTAATTTGACTATTCTGTGAGAATTGATGGTAGATATGTGTAATTAGGCACGTATCATAAACGTAAGAAATATGTCAAAAGAGAAAATAAAGTGGTCGCTAGTCACGCACGACGTAAGAGATCTGATTCCAAATGGATACAACCCAAGAAAGATCTCCGAAGATGAGAAGAGAGACCTGCGAAAATCTATTACGAATTTTGGAACAGTGGTTCCTGTTGTATTAAATATCGGTACTAGGGAAAAAATTATTATCGGAGGAGAACAAAGGGTAAAAATTTACTCTGAACTTCGTCTAGAAAAAATCGAATGTATAGTTCCCTCTCGTGAATTAACACTAGAAGAGGAAAAAGAGCTTAATTTAAGATTAAACAAAAATACTGGTGCATGGGATGAGGATCTATTGAAAGAGTTCGAAATGGACGTTTTGTTGGATGTGGGTTTTGGGGATGAGGAATTACAGAACTTCTTTGATGATGTTGATTTAGCTGAAGATGAATTCGACCTCGAGAAAGCGATTAGCGAGACTACTGTTGCCAAAGTAAAACTAGGAGAAATCTATAAGCTTGGTTAGCACAGGCTTTTGGTAGGTAACTCTACAGATGAAAGCCAAGTTAAAAAACTGATGCGGGATGACTTGGCCGACATTGTCTTCTGCGATCCGCCATTCAACATCTCCTGGAATTATGGAGGAAAATATTGTGGAGAGTACAAAGATAATAAAAGCGAGGAAGAGTATGAAAGATTTATTGATAAAAGTATTGAAACATCTAGAGAGTTTGCGAAACAGGATTCTCACTTCTTTTACTGGTCAGATCCAAATAGTATTGGATTGACGCAGTCTCTGTATGACAAATACGAAATTAAGAAAAGAAGAATTTGTCTTTGGATTAAGTCGAATCAAAATTGTACACCAAAAGTCGCTTGGAATAGGGTTTATGAACCATGTATATATGGCACTGTTGGAAATCCCTATCTAAATTCCAACTTTAGAAATGCCAACGAAATTCTTAATCAAGAAGTGACAACTGGAAATCAGGTATTAGATGAAATACAGGACATGATTGATATTTGGTTAGTTAAACGAGACGATACTCAAAACTATTTACACCCGACACAAAAGCCCGTGACCTTAAACGAAAAGCCGTTCAAAAGGTGCTCGGCACCCGGGCATATTGTCTTTTCTGGCTTTGCAGGGAGTGGGAGTGACCTGATTGCGTGCGAGGTTCTGCAAAGGAAGTGGAGAGGAGTCGAAAATGATTTGATTTTTGCCACCATCATTATAAATAGATGGGAAAAATTTACTGGTCTTAAGGCAGAGAAGATACATGAAAATAAATAAAGGCGACATATTCGAGATTGGAAACCATGTCGTTGGATATGGAGACTCCCTCGATCAAGAATTTGTCAGAAAGGTAGTTGGTAAGGCAAAAATAAAAATAATTCTGTGCGACCCTCCATATGGTGTGGCATACGTAGAAAATAAAAAGAACTTTGCCAAACTATCCTCAAACACAGAAAAAATTATTATAAATGATCATATTCAAACAGAGGCTGAATATGAGGAATTTACTCAAAAATACCTGAAACCCATAATCCCTCACCTTGAAGAATATAACGCCTGTTATATTTTCAATGGCGATTCAATGTTTCCATCACTAAGGGTCGGAATGAAAAAAGTGGGATTCCACTATGGGCAAATGTTGATCTGGTTAAAAAATCAACCCGTGATGAGTAGAAAGGACTATTTATCAATGTATGAATTGATTGCATACGGATGGTTTGGAAAACATAAAACAGAGAGATCCAAGGCTAAAAATGTTATCTACTATCCACGTCCACAAAAATCTAGACTTCATCCAACTCAAAAACCGATTGGATTATTGCGAAGAATTATTCCCGACAATACAAAAGTCGGAGATGTTGTGTATGATCCATTCTTAGGAAGTGGTTCTACTGCACTTGCATGTGAACATTTAGGTCGAAAATGTATTGGAATAGAAATAGATGAAAAATATTTCTTAACTACCATTAAGAGATTAGAAAAACTTACTAAATCCGTGGCGATAAAAATTTAAAATGAACGGAGAAGATTTTTCAAAAGAACCATATAAAGCCCAAACGTTTGATACGTATATTCTTTGGAAATCTCTTCCTACTTTTTTGAAGGGACAACCGAAGGTAAGTTTGGAGAAATTCGGTATTGATGAAGAAATTATATTTAATTTACTTGAAATCAAAACACAGGCTGATTTTGGTAAAAGATATAACGTCGATGGCGGAACATTAACTGACTGGAATAAGAGAATACAAAAAGATGGGTTGAGTAAAAACATTAATAGTTGGGCTCGTAAATTAACACCGAATGTTGTCTTTGCCCTATACAAAAACATTACAAAAAATGGCAGAGCTCATGAAGTACGAGCGTGGTACGAATTAATTGAACATGACTAATTATGAAACACACAGACATTGATCAAATAAATATAATTCTTTCTGAAACATTACAGAAAGTAATCAATAAGGAGATATCACATAGGCAAGCCAACATGATTGTTAAGATTACCTCTACCCTATCCAGAAATATTGTAAACATTGATCTAAAAAAACGAATTGAATTAATCGAGCAAGTGCTACTAAAGAAAAGATAATGAAAGACATAACTAACATATTAAGAAAATCAAACATAACGCCGTACGAACGGATCAAGTTATTGATTGAAAATACAATACACCACGAAAAAACTGGAGAAAACTTACTGCAAGAGGATGATTTGGTTGCGATTACTGATAATTGGACACCCAAAAATAGTGCTGAGGTTTCTCAATACAACAAGTATCTTCATATTGCAAAAGCCAGAATGAGTATGTATTTGGATGCGGGTATTCTTTATCTTCAATCAGAAAATTCTATTCTAAAAGCACAGAACCTGATCGATTACATAAGAGCAAAAAAATTAAATTCAGATAATCTAAGTGATTTAGGTTTAGATAACACAGATGAAGCCAAGAGAGATAATCTAGAATATTTACTAAATAACACACACCTTTCGTATTCAAATATTCTGCAAAACAAAACCTTTCTTTCCCTTCCAAAAGATATCCAGGACGACTTACTACTTCTTGATGAGTCGGTTCAGCACGATAGCAGATATCTAGATGATCATATTTTGTTATATGAACTATATAAAGACACGGATAAATTATCCGAAGACAAAAAGAACATTCTATTTGAAAAAATGTATGAGCGTATCGATCAAAAAAATATGTGTATTAGTAAATTAAGTTTAAGTAAATATAGTTTTTTTGCTGAATTAACTACTGAGAAAATAATACTCCACTGTGCTGATTATCTTAATATTAAATACGATAAGACCGATAAACAGTATTGGAATAATCTTATGACGAATATAAAAGGACGTGCTGATGAAAAAAATATTTCTGTAAAGGAATTACTTCAAGAAATCATATGCAAATGGATAGATGGCGGTCTTTTTGGAAAAGAATATACATTGTTGTGTAAAAGTGAGGGTCGTGACACCTGGACCAAACCAACAAACAGAAAACATTGCGACCTCTTCTTTATTTGGCTTGAGAAACTACAAGAGACGAGATCTGAAATTGATAAGTTATTCTGTAACGGAGATCTTATAAAAAACAATGATGAAATCACTGGTTCAAGTTTATATTATTCAAAACTGAATATTGATTTTGTATTAGAGTATAAAGACCAGGTAAATCATATTCTACCAATGGTTAGTATTATAAAGTTTATTCAAAATGATATAAAACCTATCAGTTGTTATAAAACATTTTGTGAATTTGTTAAATTAGCACAAAAGGTTTCTGACATATTTGATATTAATGTTAGTAATAAATTTATAGAATACAAATCTGATTACTATAACCAAGTTATTTTACTTAATATGAAATTCGCACGATTCCTTGATGATTTTTATGAAAACAACCACAAAGAAAGAAAATGGAAATATGAGATAGAAATAAATCCAGATGCTTTTTATTTTGATACTCAAAAAGAGTGTGAGTCACTAAAAATTATTCAGGAGTATGATGAATTAATAAATATCGCACAGTCATCCTATATGTGTGGCAACCACGGCAAAGAAAGTTCTTTTTGATATCTGTGCAAAGATTCTGTTCGGTTATATTTTTGATACATAACCTTGATAATCTTCTCTAGACATTTTTCAGACAAAACAATTAATTGATCGTCATATATTATATTTTCGTTTTTTGGTTTGTATTGTTTGGAGTTCTGGATATGAATTCTATTTCTAATTTTACGTAGATGTTCAAGCGCTTCATAAAAATTGGTTTCCTTTAGTTCAAAGAAATCATACTTTTTTGCGACACTTATATATTTTGCAAACTCATCTATTTTTTTACTTCTAATCTCTTCAAGAATGTGATTTTCTAAATTTTTGACCCCCTCATATACATTTGAATAAATTCTTAAATAAAAATCATGAAGTATGGCTTCAATAATCGAAGTGGTTATTAAAAAAACAGGCTTGAATAAAAGTTTTTTCTTTCTATCTTTTAATTTTGAACTAATCCAATATAAATTTCTTAGTATTTCCAGATTAAACTGAATATTATCATGTGTCTTAAATTTACAAAAAAAGCCAGATGGATGACTGAAGCCTTTCATAATTTTTAAGATTTTCTAATAATTTCCTTTTCTTGATCATTCAAACCATAAAGATCCATAACTAATTCATCTATTTTCTCCTCAACACTTTT
The DNA here is from genome assembly GCA_035327525.1 of Minisyncoccota bacterium. Classification (GTDB taxonomy): domain Bacteria; phylum Patescibacteriota; class Minisyncoccia; order Phycocordibacterales; family JAACPR01; genus JAKLEX01. Next base: position 37,006 of record DAOLDC010000003.1, read on the forward strand.
CGTGCTTAATTTAATGTTCTTAGACTTTTCTTTGAAAATTTCAGAAACGTAAGTATCAATATCATTTATGAGTTTATAATTTTGTTCGTTCTTTTTTATAAAGCTAATATTTGAAATTTCATAAGTATTTACATTACTATTAGTACTTGTTTTTTTAAAGATGTAATTAATAAATTTACTATTCAGTACGCCAAGTGTTGAATATATAGAATATCCATTAGGAGAATTAACTACATAGTTACATGAATTTGCTAAATAAATTCCTGGCCCTACCAGACTTGAAATTATTCTGACTTTATCATTAACACCACTAATACCTTGAATAGCTATTCTTTGAAAATTATGGTGAGTACTCTTTTCTCCTTTATTGGTTTCTAAATATTTATTTTCATCTAAATACTCAAGTTGACCTTGACTCATGTCATCTGTTACATAATATCTTTGAATTTGAGCACCTTTCATTACCATAGGATGACTTTTATTTTGAGTGAATAAATGCTTATGAAAAGTCATGTTTAATTCACCCTCATAACACTTAATTTTTTCAATATCCTTTCTAAGAAAAAACTTTTTGAAGAGGTCTTTTTCTTCTTCTTTTAAATACGGTATTTGTTGTGCAACTGGATCATATTCCAGTAGTTCCTTGTTTGTAAAAGACGTATTCCACCCACTGTTTTTATTTTTATCATCCCAAACACAAAGATTAAAAGAATATTCATTTTCTTTTGTGTTTTTTGATAACATAATACAAACACTCATTTTTACTGATTCAAAAACTCTTTTTTGAGCATTATCTCTTTCGGGAAATGAATCAATATGAAGTATTTTTTGGTCATTTAAGAAATATTGCCTTATTTTCTTTGAGCCATTATCAGCTAAAAATGAATTTTGAAATATAAAATCTAATAAACCACCATTCTTTAACAAATTAGATCCCCTTGCAAGAAATAATTTAAATGCATTCAATTTACCACCTTGCGATTTTTCATAAATAGATATCTTTTTTAATATATCTATCTCACCTTTACTGTGTCCTTGATATACAAAATAAGGAGGATTTCCAATTACAACATCAAACTTTTCTTCAAGTCCAAACATCCATCCGGGATCAAACCAAGGATTCGATTCGTTACTAAATGGATTCCATAAAGTAAGTTTCAAAGTTAGTTCCCCCGTGGCACGTAATTCAATCATTCGATTTAGTAATACTTTTTGCTTATTAAAAAATTTAGTTTTTATAGACTCTTTTTCTGAATAATTTGCTGTAAAATATTCTGACATAATTGTGGATAATTCCACAATACCAGAATGATCTTCAAATAAATTATTATTTTGTATTTTTGGTAAATCAATCAATGTATTTGCACACACAAACTTAAAATCCAAATTGGGCAATGGATCAATTCCTCGATTTGATTTAGTATCATCAATTTTAGATTCAACAACAATAGTCAAAAAACATCGCAAACGAGATACGTCCACGGCAATTGGCTGGATATCTACTCCAAAGATGGAATTTTTTATAACATCTAATTTTCGAGTATAATCAAATGGATTTTGTTTTACCTCGTTGATGATTTTCTGTTTATACAGATCTGGCACACCCCTAAGTTTCTTTTCAAGCCACATTGTACAATCTGGGTCAACTTGTTGGAGAATATAGACAATCTTTTGAAGTGCACCAATTGGGTACGCTCCTGATCCACAAGCAGGATCAAGAATCTTTAATGATTCAATTGCATCAATGATTTGTTTCTTTTCTTTTTGTTCAAGTGGGTATTCTGCATCATCAGCAAGATCATAACTAACTAAGGCATTAATCTTCTTACTCTCAATATTTGTCTTTGTTTTAAAGTATTCAATCAAAGACTGATCCACCATGTATTCAACAATTTGTCTCGGTGTATAAAAACTTCCCGTTCTCTTTCGTTCACTACTTCCTGTTTCTGGATTGATCTCTGCAAGTAGGTTTTCAAAAATACGACCAAGCATTTCAGGATCAACTGAAAGTTCTTGATCAAAAACAGTATTTTCATCAATCGTAAAGTTGTATGTTTCAAGAAGTTCAAAAAATTCTTTGAACCACTTATCACTTACCTTGAGAGTGTTAATATGTCTAGAAGCGAAAGTTCCACGATCAAGTTCGTAATAATCATCATTTTGAGGATTAAATAGACCTCCGTTTAAATACGGCACCTTATCAAAAAGTTCAGTTCGTATATCTCGAGCATCAATACTGGTATTCAAGACTCCAAAGAAAAGAGGTTCAAGTACACTGTGATAGTAATTATCAGACACAACTTTAGACGACAATATTTCATCGGGAATAAGTTGACCGTTATCAGATTTTTTTTGCTTCAAGAACCAACAAAACATTATTCGTCCAATTAGTCTGACGGCGAAACTCTTACGAGTATTGATATCTGTTTCCGACACTCCTGGAAGAATTAGGTTTTGATCCTCAACTGACACAAGTTCGTCAAAGAATTTTGCGACCTCTAGGTAAAATTGCTTATTAACAACTTCGACAGAAAAACGATTAAGCAGGTCATCTACATCTTTAATTCTTCCTTTTTTAATTAGTTGTTGTTCTGGAGTTCTAACTTTTGCACTACTTCCTAGATAAAAAGAGTATCTCCGTGCACTAGAATATCTTTTAACAACTTTATTTTTGTCATTAAGATCTAGGGTTATTGTAAGATATGAAAAGCGATAATTATCAGAATCATTATTCTTGAAAATAACTAAAGCCCTGTGAATCCAGTGATCTGCCAATATTTTAAAGGCGTCTGTTGCAATAGCCACTCGTGGATCTTTGTCATGAGTATGATCCATTTCTAGGACATGTAAATCAAGTGATTCACAAAAACCTAAAATCCTTGCTTTAGTTATCTCCTTATATCTATCTTTATTTATGACAATATCCTCTTCTCGAAAAGCGAGGTCTTCTGGAAGAAAATCTTGAATAAAACTTAAAAAAGATTCTGGATTATATTTTTCGTTTAATTTCATAATGCAATTAACTCTTCAGACAGAACGATTAACTTACCGTCATCGTTTGCTCGGTCGGCGGTTTCAAAAATACTTTCTATGTACCTACTTGGGATGAGTTCTTTTAGTTCAAGATATGCTTTTTCTGGATTAGCCTTATCAATACGAAGTTCCACAATTTCTTTAAGTACTCCATTTGGTAATGCATCGAGATCCTTAATGGTTCTAATTATGTCTATGCACAAATCTTTTGCTTGTGGATACAGATCACCAAGTAATTTTACTCGGTTGAGTGCATCTTGTTTTCGGCCACCATCAACGGAAGCCTTTGTGTTGTCTTTGAATATATGCTCCTTTGCCATTTTGTAAATTGGATCAAAGTTTACGGTTGTTTGTAAGGATTCTTCTGAATCTATAATTTGATTAAACAAAGGAAGTGCAACTTGTGGAGATACTATCTCGACAGTTTCAGGAGTCTTTCCAAAAGCAAATACGTAGTTTCCACTTTTCTTTGCAAAAGCGACTACTCCACTAATATCTTTAGTTTTACGAGCAATTCTTGATCGATGTGGAATTCGGGCAATTTGATCCATAATCTTCTTATCATCCTTAATCTTAAGCCAAGCGTTTCTATATGGAGCATCCCAAGACAAACTCTCATTTTTATTGTTTTCCTCCTTGTACTGCTTTGCAAAATAATTCTTAAGATCTTCTTCAGATGTCAGTGTTTTTGTATCTTCACCCAAAAGAGTGTGAATAAGATCCATCTTCAAAGTTGAAATTGCCTTTGTTCGTGTTTCTAGTTCACCAGTAAGTGTTGGAAAGAAGTTGTAAATATACAATTCATCAAATACTTTTCTGTTAATACGATTAATACGTCCAACACGTTGAATCACGCGAGTTGGGTTATATGGAATATCATAGTTTATAATTGCTCCAGCTCTGTGTAAATTGAACCCTTCCGAAATAGCGTCGGTTGCGATAATAATATCAAAATCATCAGATTGCTTTGATTCTTCGAGACCTGCATCAAAGTTAGATCTAATTATTTTCTTATTCTCATCAGAAGCATCTTCTGAACTGTATTTGAATACGCGGTCAAAACCATCTTTTTGTAGTTTTTGGTAAACATAGTTTGCAGTATCAGAGAATTCTGTAAATACAACAATTTTTCTCTTTGAATTTTCTACTAGTGATTGTTTAATCTTTTGTTTAAAGAACTCAAATTTAGGATCACTATTTTTATTAGACCATTCAGAATCAATTTCTTTAAGAAGAGAAATATCGTGCCTTAGATGATCACCAAACTGTGGCTGTAATTCACTTACTGGGATTCGAATAAGACCTTTATCTTCAAGTTTGTTTAATGTATCTTCTAATTCTTTTTCATCAAGTTCGCTTAGATATTCAGAATCAGGCAAAACGCCCTTTTTAAATATTGGGACTTCCTGGCGATTCTCATACCAGTCGAGCATCGCCTCAGAAGAAGTGATCATGTTTCTTAATGATAATTTAAACGCACCAATAGAACTTTCAAAACGCCTAACAAGGAGTCTCCGCATAAAACGAGCAAGGTTACTTTGAGCCTGTGTAATTCTTTGAAGTTTTTCTTCGGCAGACATTCCGTCTTCATCATCTTGTTCAATAAGTTTTTCAAGAAATTTTGAGCCCTGACTAATATAGGAAGCGGGTTTGTATCGTGCCCCAATAAAACTAGTGCTTCTGTCTTCTGGTGCAATTTTTTCGAGAGTACTTACATAAAGATCAAACATATCGCCAAGGTCATATTCCAAAAGCTGTGGGTCTTTTACTTTTGCAAAAGCAACACCTTGTGCTTTCAAGTCTTCTTTATATTCTTCAATTTCTTCAAGATCGAGACGTGATCTTCGAATAATTAACGGTTCTATCATTTTTCTAAGCTCATCAGCGATGGAATGTAATTCGTCTTTAATTTCAGGATTACCATCATCATTTTTAGTATTTTTTCTTAAATCTCTTCTTACGGCTTTATATCTTTTAAAGAGCATATGGAATGACATACTCAGATTTTCTACAGTTCTAATTGTAGATTGACCCGGAGTACTAAATAATTTTATTAGAGCATAAATATCTTTTGGATCGTTATTGAAAGGAGTAGCAGACAAAGCCATAACATAATTACCAGCGCATAGTCTGTGAAGAACTTTATAATTATCCGTGTCTTCATTTCGATGCTTATGGGCTTCATCTAGTATTATCAAAAGTCTGCTCTCATCATCGCCGTGTCTTTGCAGTGCTTCTTCAATCTTTCCAGTTGAATAAATATGACCTTTAAAATCAAACTCTGCTGTATAATCTTTCCACTGATTTTCAAGGTGAGGTGGTGCAATAATAATAGTTTTATAGCCCAAGTTGTGAGCGATTGCAGAAGCAATAATACTTTTTCCCAGACCTACCACATCAGCAATAATCACACCCCCAAATTTCTTTATACGATCTATTCCAAGGTTTATGGCATCTTTTTGATATTTTAAATCAGAAAATTTACCACCAGTAATATGTTTAGGGGTTTTCATGTTTTCGATTTCAGATACAGCAAAATATTCATTGAGTACTTTGTAGTACATCAAGAGTGGATTTGGTAAAGCATACAACCAGATCTTTTCTTTAATTTCCTTAACAAATGTATCTGCTGAATCTAGATCTGTAATAGTTATATTCTCTGGGTCATTCCAGGTTTTCTCAAAATCATCTGAGTGCTCTTTATAATAATGAGGTTCATGAAGAATAAGATTTCTTTCTCCTTGCCCCTTAAGTCCTGAAAAAGTTAGATTACTTGAGCCAATGATCACCATACCCGGAGTAATACCATTGGTGGAGAACTCTTTTTTATTATGAAAAATATAGAATTTTGAGTGGTTAGCTTGAGCCGTTTTCTTTATTTGTAGACTTCCGTCCTTGATCTTGTCGAGAAATATCTCAAAGGCGTTTTGAGACTCATCATTATCAAAAAAATCTGTGTCGTTGAATATCTTTGAAAAATTTTCTATGTAATCTTCTTTTGCAATTGAGCGAGAAGATGTCTTTGTGTCTGTTGTATATGAATCTAGGTTTAAATCCCTGAGAGTTGAAACTTTATCAATAATTTTTTTATCAATATCCATTCCAACCAAAATCCTAATTTGCTTATCCTTTAATTCATGATGTAAATCTCGAAAACCCGAAAAATAAAAATACCCCACTAGCGCATCAATTTTATCGCAATTAGGTAGAATACTTTTTAGACTTGATGACAGAGTATTTTCTCCAACGTTTGTTATTGCCATATATTTTATTTAATAAAGACATATTAACATTATTTAAAGCTATTTTAAAGGCCGTTTACCAACCACTTACCAACTTATAGGAGTCCTGGACTCCCTAGACTCCTGACGGGTTTTGCGTCATTCCTTGTGTTGTATGACAAATATAACAATACAGAGGCGTAA
>DAOLDC010000004.1:0-35285 GCA_035327525.1 Minisyncoccota bacterium
ATGCAAATTCTTTATTCTGAAAAACGAATTCCGGATTATTTTACACAAAAAACCCGAAATGGCATGAAAAAGATTTTTAATTTTATCAATTTAATTTTTAAGAATTAATTATGAAAAAGGATTTTAATCACTTAGTATCAACTTTTAAAAGCTCAATTAAGACTTGGGATTATTTTGTTAATTGGAATAAGGTTTTTGCTAATAGCTCTGATTTAGAGATTTCTCTTAATAAACTTAATTATCTTCTTGGAAAAGAGAATCTTAAGGAAGAATTTAAGAAACTCCATGATTCGAATCCTGATATTGTAAAAGCACTTCCTGTTCTATTAGCAGTTCGTGAGAGTAAATTAGAGGTGTTTGATAAATTAACTAAGAATTCCGAATTTTTTGATTTTAATGGTTCGGAAAAAGACGCTGGTAAGTATTTTGAATTCCTAGAAAAGACAGGGCTTGCGCGACTATTTCAAAAAGACGGCATCAAGAATCTTGTTGACTATGTAATAGGTGTTGAAGTTGGGCTTGATAGTAATGGCCGTAAAAATCGTGGCGGTATCCTTATGGAGGAAATTGTCGGAACCTTTCTTACTGATTTCAGTAAGAAAAATGGTTTTGAGTATCTAGCACAAGCACGCCCAAGTGCTATCAAGGCTAAGTGGGGCTTTGATGTGAGAGTCGATAAATCAGAGCGGAGTTTTGATTTTGCAATCTATAATCCCAAGACCAAAAAGTTAAAGTTATTTGAAGCAAATTTTTATAATGGTGGCGGGTCAAAACTCAAAGCAGTTTGTGGTGAATTTAAAAGCTTGCACGACGAACTTAAATCACAAAGTATTGATTTTGTTTGGATTACTGATGGACTTGGCTGGAATACAACCAAGCGACCACTTGAAGAAACTTACAATCACAATGATTACGTTTTTAATCTCACGATACTTGAGTCAGGTGTTCTTAATGAATTGAAATGGTAAATTTATGTCGGAAAAGAAGGTCTCAAAACTTCATCCAGATGATTTTGAACTAGAATGTACAACCGTTTGGGCTTTTCCTCGTCGAGGTAATTGGGCAACACATAAATCTGATTGGAGGGGTAACTGGTCGCCTGAAGTGGCAAGAAATCTAATTTTAAGGTATTCAAAAGAAAAAGATCATTTACTTGATTGTATGATTGGTGGTGGAACAACAGCTATTGAAGCAAAGATTTTAAATCGACATATTACTTGCGTAGATGTAAATGAAGAAGCTTTAGAAAGGACGAGAAAATCACTCGAATTTGAATCTAACAATAAAGCAAAACAGCGAATCAAGAAATGTGATGCACGAGATATGAGTTTTATTAAAGATAATGAGATTGATTTTGTTTTAACTCATCCTCCATATGCAGACATCATAAAATATAGCGACGGCAAAATTAAGGAAGACTTATCTGGAATACACAATATAGATGCTTTTGTTGATGAAATTGAGAAAGTTGCCAAAGAACTATTTAGAGTATTAAAGAAAGGAAAATACTGTGCGATTTTAATGGGAGATACTCGTCGTAATAAAATGTATCAACCCCTCGCTTTTAAGGTAATGCAGAAGTTTTTAGATGCGGGATTTGTTTTAAAAGAAGATATTATAAAACGACAATTTAACTGTAAGGCAACAGGGTTTTGGGTGACAAAGTCAAAAGAGTCGAATTTTCTACTTATAATGCATGAGCATCTGTTTGTGTTTCAAAAAGTATAGATAATATGTATTAAAATAAATAAAACTTCTTATCTTCTATTTTAAAACCAGCACTCTTGAGATCTTTCTTTATAGATTGGTTACTAAACATGATTCCACTGTAGTATTTTTTAAGTTGTTCATTATAAAAAGTTTTACTTTGTAGAGATTTATAGGCTGATGGAAAATTCTTTGCATAAAAACTTCTCCAACCATTTAATTGTAAAGTGAGAACCTCAACTACTTTTTTCGCAGTAAATCTATTTATAGTCTTTTTGTTAAAAATTCCATTTTTAATTAAGTTAATTTCTTTTTTAATTTTATAAATTGGAATTTCATAAGAACCGTCACTCTTTATTTCCATACCAAGATATTCAAAAGAATGATCGGCTTTTTGAATATAGATTTTATTTTTTTTCTCTGAATCAATGTCATGAATTTTTAAATTAATTTTTTCTGCTGTCTTTTTTAATCTTTCAAAAATTTTCTTAGCCTTATCCTCTGATTCTGTAAAAATAATCATATCGTCAAGATAACGAAAAGATGTGTATCCTTCGCTTGATACAAACTTGTCCATATCAAGTCCATAAAAATTTGCCAACAAGGGCGAGTACGCACAGCCTTGTGGTACGCCTTTTTTCACAAATGCTTCGATTTCCTTTTTCTTTTCGTCTGAGAAGTTTTTTGTATATTTTATTTCAAACGTATTATTAAAAGAATTATCAATCAATTTAAGCAAGTAATCATCTTTTATGTACTTTTTTAATTCTTTGAATAAACTTTCTTTGTCAATTGATGGAAAAAACTTACTTATATCTATTTTTAAAATATACTTATGCTTTTTGGCTTCCAAATAGACACTTGATAAAATTTTTTTCATGTTTGGATAATCTAGTCTTTTGCCAGATCCAAATACATTAAAGTTATTTATTTCTGTAAATATAGGTTCTTTGATTTTCTCTAAAATGAAGGAAAATAATATCCTGTCTCGTGGAGAAGGAACAAGAATTGGACGATAATCATCGCTTCCTTTAGGCAGGATGACACAAATATATTTATCTATTAAATAGCATTTATTATTGTAATCCTCAGATATTTTCTTCAGCTCAGCAAGACTACTTTCCTTATTATAAAAAAACTTCCCGAGACTATTTAAGTCGTTCGGTTTTTTCTTTTTGAATTTTATAAATTCTTTATCAGACAGTTTTTTCTTTCCTGATAGTACTTTTTTGTGAGCTTTTAAAAACTCAGGCTCATGAGTTTTCATATTGGTGCCTACAAGAGGAATCGAACCTCTCATCTTCAAACAACATAGTGTTTGACGCTTTGCCTAGTAAGCTATTGATAGACTGGACTATGGTTTTGTGTCAAGATTTTAATCTTAAACACTAACCATAGTTTACATCTCAAATAGTTGGTTGTCAATGGATGACTAAAACTATTTGGGAGAATTTGTGATTGTTTGTTAATTTGATTTTTCATTGCTGATAATTCATTTCGCAAACTCTCTACGGTGCTCTAATCATGCTTGGATATTTTTCGGCACGATTATTTCCCGCACTTTCTATAATAACATAATTAATCTTTTAATAAAAGTAAATAACCTTCTTGTTGGTAACTCGACTACACAAATTCAAAATACTAAGCTAAGGTACTGACTAATACCAATATTTTTGGTATTATGTTCACATACAACTGAATATGCGAGACCTAACCCCTGAAGAAATTCTTAAGGATATGGTCGAAAATCCGTCCAAAGTAAAGAACTCCTAATCAGAGCTACTTTGGACGGTCATATCGGGAAACTGGTATGGGTATATCTCACGGGATATATCGGCCTGGTTAGGAGCTTTTTGCTACCTAACTAGAATTATTAAATTAATGAATCCGTCCAAAAATATGAATAAAGAAAACACAGAGACTGTAAAATCAGTCTCAGCAGGGTCAATCGTTCTTTGGGTTCTTGGTTTCGTTACCATAATTACTGGTATTAGTGTGGGTCACATAGCCGTCATTATTGCCGGTGTTATTTTATTACCAATTACAAACACGCTTTCAGTAAAGTATGTAAAGAAAAACTTTTCAGGAATGGCACGATTTGTAATCGCTGTTCTTCTGATTATTATTGGCACATCAATGTCGAGTTCAATAGATGAAGCTCGTACTTCAATTGATGGTCAATCAAATGGAGTTGTTCAAGAAGAAGTTTTTACAGAAATCTTCACACTCAAAGGTAATGGTAACCAGAATTCTGAATCATTTAATATCACCAGTAAAAAAGCTCGTGTTACAGCAACGACATCAGGTTCATCAGTTGGAAGTTTTTCTGGTATAAGTCTTGAAAAAGAAAGTGGTGGATATACAGGTCCAGGTCTTCAGATTTCAGCTGAAGGGTTTAATGATGGCTATGGTCAAACAACCTATCGTAACCTTACCCCTGGTCTCTATTACATCAAAGTCATCAGTGGCGTTGACTGGAGTGTCAAAGTTGAACAAGTAGATTAATTTTTTCTACAATAATGAACTTCGAACACTCTGAGGACGAGAGATTCTTCGCTGATCTTTTAACTGAGGGTGATATCAAAAAACTTAACACTAAACATGGTCATCTTTTTGATTTTAGAACACCTCAAGTAAAAAGAAATGAATTTAATACGTTGAGAAAAAAGTTATTACAACAACTCATTCTTCGTGATGGAGAAAAATGTAACCTCTGCATCCATCCTGATTGCAGTAAAGAACCGGTTTTTGAATGCGATCATATCATTCCTTTAGCAAGCAATGAATTAAACAAAACCCTGCGTCAGATGAAACGAACTTTGTTTAAAAAAGTTCCTGCGCAGAGTTTTGGTTCAAATCATATTGATAATCTTATGATTGCTTGTAAGAGATGTAATGCGTTTAAGAAACACCGAATTATTATTCGCTGATATCATCTTCTTTTTTCATATTCTTCCTCATACTCTTAACCCCATTTTCATATGCTTTTTCATATAATGCACTGATGTAATCTTGAGTGGTTTTGTTAATATGTTTCGGTCCGCCTGGGTAGTTTGCTTCATACCAATTCCAAAACTCAAGTTCAAGCTCTTTGGGAATATCAGAAAAACCTACCATTCCAGAATTAATAAAGGCTCTCAATCGTACAAATAGCTCATCTTTATCAACCGTTTGAATAATTGGAGCACCCCTGTTTTCAGTAAGATCAAATGCAATTCGTAATGTTTTCTTCGCATATTCTGGATGTCGTTCATCGAGCCACTTCTTCAAAAATTTTGTATCACCTTGACGTACTTTTTGATGATAGTGAAATCCAGCAACCTCGTCAGTAATTTCTGTGGCAACTTGTTGAGCTCGCATTAAATTCAAAGCAAAATCAACATCTTGGTCTCTCCATTCATAGAACGTACTTCGGTGAATACCTACCAACTTGCATGCTTTTGTAATAGTATTGCCACCTTCAATGATTTCAAGAAATTTCTTCTTTACTTCATTTGTTTTCTTCATGTCGCTCTATACAAGTTGCTTGGATACCGTACCTCATTTCAAATCGTTTGAGAATATTCTGAAAATGTTCAGTATCAATTTCGCAACCGTAACATATTCGACGTGTTTCTTCGCATGCAAGGGCGGTAGTTCCTGATCCTAAGAATCCATCAAAAACTATTTCACCAACTCGTGTACTATTCCTTACTAAATTCTTGATGAGGGCAATAGGTTTTTGAGTAGCGTGGAATGAACTTTTTGATGGTCGTGGATAAAAGAGTACTGACTTATCTTTCCCACGGACAAAGCGTTGTTTGCCATACCAGCCATAAAGGATAAGTTCATGTTGAGGTAAATAACGAAGCCTTCCGATCACTGGCTGATTTTTTACCCAAATCAAGAGCTGACAAAATCGTATCTTTAATAAATCAAAAGACTTTCGAAGAGCGAATATCATTTTGTCACAATTAAAGACATAGATAGAATTCTCTCTCGTTAAGTATGGCAGTATTATTGAAAGCCATTTTTCATTAAAGAGTGTGTAGTCATCTTCGTCGGTAATATTGTCGTTAGCAATAGCTTTTTTGACAGTAATATCTGAAAAACCTTCTTTGCTTTCTGTGTAGTTAATACCATATGGAACATCGCAAATAACTGAGCGGATTTTTTCATGACCACAAAGCTTACGAATGAGTTCTGGATCATCTGCACTACCACAGGCAAGTCTGTGACTACCTACTTGCCAGATAGTATTAGTTAAGCTTGATAGCTTTGTTTTTTGTGTAGTGTTCATATCGCATAATGATGAGATCAATAAATACAGGATCTATTTCGACCATGAAGACCCTACGGTTTAACTGTTCAGCACAAATGAGTTCACCGCCCGAACCACCGAATAGAGACAAAATATTGTCACCAACTTTTGTACATCGTTTAATTGCTTTTTCATGAAGAGTTACTGGCTTCTCTGTCGGATGCTCATATTCGTTACCAGATAATCGATTTACCGCCCAGACATCAATCATGTCGTAGAATTCATCAATCACTCGATGACCATTTGTTGTCTCTTTATTCATAATTTCATTGAAATTATGATATGACTTATTGAGAAATGGCTTACCACGAACTCCATAGGTAACGGGTTCATAAATCTTAGAGAACGCAACATTAGGTGTCGGGTTGGCTATGCCTTTTAGCCAAATACATGTACGCTTGAAATCAATCCCAAGTTCACCATAGAGCTTCTGTACCAATGAAGCGTATCTTTGATCCGAGTAATAAAAGATATGGGCATCTTTGTTTGATACTGACAAAGCATTTTCCATAGTTTTTTTGAGGAATGCCTCATATTCTACATCTGACATGGAATCTTTCACTGAACCACCATAATTTTTAGTACCACCAACCCCTTTTTCATAACTTAAAGCAATGTTATAAATCGGGTCATTGTAGATCATATCCATTTTATGTTCTCCAACTACTTTCTTTACTGATTCAATATCCGTTGAGTCACCACAGTAAAGAAAATGAGAACCGAGTTGATATAAATCTCCTAACTTACTTTTTGGCTTCTTGATTTGTTCTAATGCTTTCTTTGTAGAAAAGTCATCCTCATCAACTTCAAGGTCACCATAAAGAAATTCAAGTTCATCTGGCTCAAAGCCAGAATCAAGGAGAAACTCTTCCTCAAATTCTTTCAGAAGTTCTTCGCTCCATTCACCCGAGATAGCATTGAGTCTTAGACACAAAGCTTTTTCTTTTTCAAGATCAGCGATAGAAAGTTTAATGACAGGAACTTCTTTGTATCCAAGTTCCTTACAAGCCTTCCATCGCATTTCACCACCAATGATGATATTGGCTCGAGAAGGGTGTGTGTTGATAATAATAGGATCAACTATTGAATGCTCACCAATTGATCGTTTAAGCTGTATAACAGCTTCTTTTGTATGAATACGTGGATTGTATTCATTTGATTTGAGTTCGTTAATACGAACGTACGCTAAATTAAGCGCATGAGAATCTTGATTACTCATAGACAAAATAAAGTTAACTAATAAAAATCAGTTTAGTTTCCGTTTAGTTGCCCAAAGAGAATCTTAAGCTCCTCAATGATTATTCTGAATGTATCAACTTATTTTTTAAAAAACAATGCCAAAAAAATATTTTATATGCAACACAGTGTCAACACTGTCAAGAGCGTAAATTGAAATCAATTTTTTAGCTTATTCTATCTATGTTTTTTCAAAAGAGAGAGGGTAAAAAAGTTTTCCACACTAAAAACCCTTTACGCAATGTCAATTGATTTGTGTCTATATGTTTTTATTGTTTCGTATCTTTTTTACTTAAATTTAAAAATGGTAAAAAGTGTCGGATTTGTCGGATTCTATATCCGACTCACATGCCTTAAACATGACTCGAGAAATATGCTAAAATACCCTTACAAGGATTGAATTCGTGGGCACTTAACTCATATGGCCCGCAACGACCTTTTTGGGCGACGCAAAGCGTCGTTCGAAAAGGGCGTCTTGTGTAATAGTGAGAGTGAGATGAGAAAGGCGGAGGCGGTTTACGATTTTGCGAAGCAAAATTGTCGCCGAGCCGGGGTCGCGAACACTTTGTAAAATTTGAGCCGAATTTTTATGAGGCGAAAAATTTTACTTAGTGATTCGTGACCGAATCTCACTCTCTCCGCCAGAATTTTAAACTTATTTTCTCTATATCTTTATTATTTTAAGAAATACTTTCAAAACACTCCTTAATTATATTTTTTCTTACGTTATCCCACGAGAATATTTCACCACCCATTGCAACCCAAACACCGTTTGATAATAGATGAATAGTTACGATAATGAATCCTAAAAAAATAAATTTTTAAATAAAAAAATGAGTGGCGCACTGTTGCACCACTCATAGAGGAATTAGACTTCGATTATTCCTGCAACCTCCTCAGTTTCGCAGGTTTTTGTTTCGATTACGGCGTTTTTTCCAAACTGCACCGGTACGTGTGAAAACTTCAGACCGGTAGCTGTCGAAACCAACACGACGCGCTGACCTTTTCTGACGAATCCACGCGAAACCGCTTGGCGCAATCCAGCGATTGCCGTACCAGTTTGTGGACACACAAAATGTCCGTCACTGCCAGCAACCAGAACCGCTTCGTTCAGTTCATCTTCTTTTGCGGTTAGAACAGAGCCACGCGACGCATTGATTTCTCTCATCACCTTTTTGTAGGAAACGGGATTACCAATGAGTGCTGCTGTCGCTGTTGTTTCACCAACCGTTTCCACGGGCTTGTATTTTTTTGCCCATCGTTCCGGATCCACAACACCAAAACCAGCATCACTGTCATACGACATTTCCCAGGAATGAGCCAGTGGATTTGCCGCCTTTGACTGGGCTCCGATAATTTTTGGTTCACCGGAAACCAGGCCATTGTCCCGTAGGCAACGAATTCCTTTTCCGATAGAAGAAGAATTACTACCATTTCCAACCGGAACAACAAAAACATCCGGAAACTTCCAGCCAAAAAACTGAGTGGCGAGAAACACGGTTGCTTGATGACCTTCGATCCGAGTCGGATTAATGCTGTTGATTGGAAAAGCTCTTTCGCTTCGAACCAGCTCTCCAACCACCCGCATACAATCATCGAAATTTCCCGGAATGAGAATTACTTTTGCTCCATGTGCAATCGGTTGAGCCAATTGTACATCAGTCACTTTGCCTTTCGGTAAAACAACTGCGCAGGTCATACCCGCTTTTGCACCATAAGCTGCTGCCATGGCGGAAGTATCACCAGTTGATGCGCAAACAATAGTTTTTACACCGGATTTTTTGGCAACACTAATTGCTACTGTGCCACCATTATCCTTGAACGAACCAGTCGGTCCCAAACCTTCTGGCATGATCCAAAGATCAAGATCACCACCCACCCATTTCCTGAGTCTGTTACCGGCTTGCCAGAAAGGGGCTAACCCTTCACCAAGGGTAACAATTTCGGATGATGAAATTGATGGAAAAACCAACTCACGGAAACGCCAAACGCCGGACATGCTTTCAGGATTGGTCACGTTTGGAATTGCTCGTTGATCAAACACATCGAGCAGTGAAGATGCGTACTGAACTTTTGGGTGGCAGACATCATACAAGCCACCACAGGAGCAAACAAATTTTGTTGCTCCATAAAGTTTTACTTCGCTTCTACACTCAATACAACGCATAATCGGAATTGCATCATTCATACTATTCTCACTTTCTTGGGTTTAACCCAATTTCCCTATTTTAAACAACGTTCTAAGTTGAACGATACAGAGTTTTGTGATGTGTGTCAATACAGCGTTATGGTTCAATACCTTGGAAATCACCCACACCTTTTTACACTTCTTTACATTTATTCTACAATGAAAAGTAGACGAGCCTAAATAAAAAAGCGACCTCTACTTGTGGTAGAGGCCTGAAGGTGGGTTACTTATTTAGTTAAGTACAATGTCCATAAATAATGCAACTGATGCAGATATGAACATTAGACCAATAAAAAAGTCCCTTACTCGGACTGATCTGTTCCTGCAAATCACGGCTATAATTGGACTTGCGACACAGACTATAATTGATACGAGAAATACAACTTCTAGAGTATTCATGTTCACCCCTAATTTTAATGTTCAAACTCACTTCAGATTTTAATTTATAATTATTTTACTTAAAAAGCAAGAATCTGAAATTTTCTAACATAAAGTAAAAGAGCCTCAGCGAAAAATTCCGCGGAGGCTCAAGGTTTCAAGAGGAACAAGTCCTCAAGTATTCAAGTTCCGCTTTCTCCGTCCTTTGCGCCGTGCCGCCGACAAGCCGAGGTGGCCATGGCGAGGAACATCGTACCAGGTGCCGACACGGAGACCTTTGGCATCGAAGTCGCCGACAACGACACGGCGACCGTCCGAGTCGAGACTGGATGTTCGAACATAGACTCGTTCAAACAAACGCTCACCTGTAGCGCGGAAATGGCCGATAATGGTGTAGACCATAATCTGAGCAGTCGGCATTTCCTCATCTTTCGAGAGGAGTGCTTGTTGCTCATTCCATGACTTTGCGGTTGAATCGGCGGTCGGTTCCTTGCGGATCAAATGCCAACCAACTTCACCCTTGTCCTTGGCGAATCCTTGCTTATTGTACCAGTCTTGGTTATAGAACAAGGTTTTGCCGTCAACGTGACCACGGATGTCGAGAATCGACATTGGCAACACCGCGATGAGAACATGAGTATCCTTGCAGAAAACGAGGACCTCTTCTCTCCACGGAATTTCGGCGAGAATTGCGAGCTGCTGTTTCTGGGGGTTAACCCCAAAGTGCTTCATCGCTTCTTCAACACCGAACATGTTCCTGCCCATGATTTCGCGGGCGCGCTTCTGTGAGGTCGACGGTTCGAAACCGCCAGAAACTGCAAAATGAGCAAGCCTGTTCGTAAAATCGACATCGGTATTCAGTCGATTGGCTACGTTACCAGCTTGGTCACCGAGTGCCAGCCAAAAACGTTGGTTAGCTCCGTTGAGTATGCCACTTGGCACATTTGTCCATGCCATTTTATTATTCATAACTGTCTCTCTTTCTCTGTTAGCCTTTTTGAAATTATCTTAAAGGCGACTAGATTTGAGAATACGATCTCATTTATACGTCTTGCCTCAGTTGAGACGAGCTTTTTATTTACTTTTTTAAAAAATATCCAAAAAGCTCGCCTCAAGCAGTGAATTCTTGTAAAAGAACAGTCGCAAATAATATATCAAATTATATGTGGTTTGTCAATTTTGTAACATTGCAGCAGAAAATTGACAAACCAACTAATTGCTAGTAAAAATATCCCAGAAGGGTACGAAACATAACAGTAAAGAAAGAGGGGTCTAGTATGAATAAGTTCCTTGGCGTGGTTTTTTTGGTTATCACCATAGTGATGATCATGGCGTTTGGTTCAAACTTTGCCATTATTTTGGAGAAATCCGATTTGTTTGGCACAGCGGTTATCTCAAAAATCGTGTTTGGCGGCAAAGTGGTTATGTGGATTAACTGGATGATAATTGTGATGTTGTTACTTAGTAACAATTCAGTTGATACACACAAAAAATTTGCGCTCATTATTTTTGTAATAACATCGATAATGATTATTGGTTCACATGATCACGGACCAATTTTTTTTAAAGTATGCACTTCAATAATGAGTTGCATACTCACCATCAGTGGTGCTGCTTGTTTTGCGATGCTGTCATACACAAATTTTGTCATAGATGAAATACCTATGGACCAAATTGACGGCAGGGACTGAACTATTGCCGACATCAAATGGCACCAAACAGGGTTTTCGCGCTTCGGCTCGATGATCCTGTTTTTTTATACACTACTTTTGACTCGCAACAATATCTGATGCGAGTTTTTTTAATTTTTCTGAATCGGCTATTGGACCGCCAGCAGAGGAAATCCATCCTTCATATTTTTCGAACCAAAACTCTTTTTCAGAAAGTATTTGTTGCCATTCCCCTCTTTTTAATTTTTCTGTGCCATGCATTGGAAACAATTTGATATGCGCATGATTGATGCCGGTTCCTTCCATTATCACACCAACTCGTCCAACATCTTCAAAATAGTTTTCTAAAATTTTAGAAACTTTTTTTGTGACGATAATAAATTTCTGCAACATTTCATCGGGCATTTTCATAACATCGCTGTCATAATGTTTTTTTGGAATTACACAAGAAAAACCTTCAGTATTCGGATCAATGGAAAGAAAGGCCATGAATTCTTCGTTTTCCCAAAATATGCCAGGAGTATTAATACGCCGATTTGCGATTTCGCAAAAAATACACTTTTGATCTATTGTTTTTTCAATATACTTTGCCATTTTTATATTTTAACACTTTTTTATATTTTTATAAAAGAAAAACTATTCTCAATGCGAATCAGCACATTTACATAATAATGTTTGAGTTGTTATAATTTTTATATACATTAATACTTTAATAACTATTTAAAAAATGAAAAATAACAACCTCGCAACTGCAGTATTCGCCAACGGGTGTTTTTGGTGTACAGAAGCGGTCTTTGGAAAGATCAAAGGTGTCGTGTCTGTTTTGCCAGGATACACTGGTGGCACGACAAAAAATCCCGATTATACAGATGTTAGCACAGGAACAACTGGTCATGCTGAAGCGATAAAAATAGAATATGATCCGACGGTAATATCGTACAAAGAATTGCTTGAGGTATTTTTCTACACACACGACCCAACTACGCCAAATCGTCAGGGTAACGATATCGGCACACAATACCGTTCGGCAATTTTTTATAAAACTGTAGACGAAAAAAACGAAGCAGAAAAATTTATCAAAGAACTCACTGAAGCAAAATCATATTCAGATCCGATTGTTACCGAAATTACACCGCTTGATGTTTTTTATGAAGCCGAAAATTATCATCACGACTATTATGAACATCATAAAGATCAACCGTATTGCAAAATAGTAATCGCCCCAAAAATAGAAAAAATTCAACATTTATTTGCAAAATTATTAAAATAATAATATTTATATGAACGAAGAAGAAATCAAGAAAAAATTGACTCCAGAGGAATATCGCGTTCTGCGCGAAAAAGGAACAGAAATGCCCTTTTCCGGCAAACTATTGCACGAAAAGCAGAGCGGAACATATAATTGCAAAGTTTGCGGTACAGCGCTTTTTGCTTCAACTGCAAAATTCGATTCTGGCACCGGCTGGCCATCTTTTGATCAAGCACTTCCTAATTCGGTCAAAGAAATTCCAGATAATAGTCACAATTCTCATCGCACAGAAATAGTTTGTGCAACTTGCGGATCGCACCTTGGTCATCTGTTTGATGATGGTCCGACTGAAACGGGTATGCGTTATTGTCTCAACTCGGTATGTTTGGATTTGAATACTGATTGATTATTTTCTGATATTTTTTTGATTTAAAATTTTTTTATAAAATAAAAAACCCGCCTCCTCAGTGCGGGTTCAAAAAAGAAATTTTGCGAATCAAGAATTCCGAATTGCGAATTGCAAATTGCGAATCGACGACTACCAATCATGCGTTCGATGTTCCAGTATCCATGGAGTTATTTTTGCTCCACGGCTCTCCTGGATATATAGTCGGTAATTCAACTGCAGGCGACGCTTGTGATCATTGAGTTTTTCGATACCACTTGCATCGATCCGGATCAAATCCTTTTTCACAACAACGCTCTTGCGGTTAACAAAAGTACTGACTGTGGCATCCTTACACAATGCTGTTTCATCAGTGCAGGATTCGATGTTATTTACGACAAATTCATAGGTTTTGTCGCTCAAACATTCAATATACCAAATTCTATCAGCGTGCGCGGGCGTTTTCATTCATTTCTCCTTTTTTTGAAACTGACTCTTTGTTCTTCCTAATTTTGATATTATTCCTTTTTTGGAAAAAGTAAAGTTTTAGGAAAAAAATAGAGCCCTCGGGAAAAGTAAGGCATTGCAAAATAAAAAGTGATACAATATATACAAATGATTGTTTTTATTATAAATTCAATATTGGCGGTATTTGGAGTCTACATTTCTCTAAAGATTTTTTCTAAAAAAAGAAATCGAAAAGAAAAAGGATTGTGTCTAATGGGTGGCAATTACAACGATGTGTTGGACGGAAAATTCTCAAAATTTTTCGATATTGAAATAGAGATGATTGGATTGGTTTATTATTTTTTTCTACTAATTGGATATGTTTGGCTTACATTTTTTGGTGCCATCAATTATTCGGCGCTTTTGACTTATTTATTAATTGTCACGACTATCGGTTTTTTGTTTTCACTTTATTTAATTTTTGTGCAACTAGTATATACAAAAAAATGGTGTTATTGGTGTCTGACATCGTCAATAGTTACCATAATTATTTTTGTTTTGTCGTTGTTTTCATTAGAAACATATCAGAATCTGGTCATAATATTTTTGTACGAAAAAATAAAAGTTCTATCATGGCTACAAATTATCGGAATTGCGATTGGTACAAGTGCTGCCACACTCTCGGCTTTGTTTACAATAATTTTCTTGAAAGATTTCAAAATAGATTTGAAAGAAGAAAAAAAATTAACAGTTTTGGACCAAATGATTTGGTTATCAATTACACTACTAATAATTACAAATTTGTGTTTTTATATAATAAATCCAGCTGACTACAAAAACTCAAGTCAGTTATTATCACAAATCGGCATATTAATAATATTACTAATTAATAATTCTATTTTGAGCCTGTACATAGCACCAAAATTGATCGGTATCAGAATCGATATGAATTCGATAAATGTTTTCAGAATATTTTGGCTTAGACAAATTGCACTAGCAATGGGAATTGTTTCGGTAATATCATGGTATTCGATATTGTTGATTGGATTTTTTGCAGGCAACACAGTGATGGACTTTTCTCAATTTATTAGTTATTACCTTGCGGCAACATTTGTGGCGATAGTTTTGACACAAATTGTTATAATATTATTTGATAAAATAAAAGTTGATAGAATCAAAATTTCGCGCGATAATATATACAAGTTTAGATAAAACAAAAAAATGGCAAAACAAATAAAAAAATCAATAGCATGGGAAGCACTTAATCATATAAAGACCGAGAGATCTGGTGACTGGTTCTGGATTGTTGGCGTGATCGCTGTTGGTATAGCTATTCTGGCAATATTTTTTGATAACTTTTTGTTTGCTTTTCTGGTGATATTGGCAACATTTACTGCTTTCCTATTGGCACACAGCGCACCAAGAATGATCAAGTACGAAATAAATTACCGCGGAATTCGAATCGGCGAATCATTATATACATTTTCTGGATTGGAAAGTTTTTGGATTATTGATGAGGACGGCTACGAAAGGGATAGAATCCTATTTAAATCAAAAAAATTATTCATGCCAATAATTACAGTTCCACTAGGCGAACATTCAGACATGGAAGAAATTAGAAATTTTTTGTTGGAATACCTGAAGGAAGATGAAATGCACGAACCGTTGTCGGAAATATTAATGGATAGATTGGGATTTTGATTTTTACTTGATTTTTATTTTAAAATAAATAGTATACTGAATGGTATATTATAAATGACGTATATAGATGACGTATTATAGATGACGTGTCAGAATAAGTCCCTATAGTTTAATGGATAGAACGCGAGATTGCGGATCTCGTGATCCAGGTTCGATTCCTGGTAGGGGCATGTAAACAAGGAGCCGAGTACATTAGTGCTCGGCGACTTTGTTTTACATAGACACTACTAAAATGAGCAAGCGCTTTTGAATTTACTTTTTTAATTAAAATTTATCGCAAAATTATACATTCCCATCGAACACAGCCCTTGTAGTTTTGTTCCGCTTTTTTGTGCTGGGATATCAATCAGAGTTTCTCCTGAAGGTGGCAAATAACTACGATAGCTCAGATTTGGAATAGCTAGTGCGGATGAACAATCAAACGTTCCGGCCGTATCCATTTTGATAACTGTTGGTATATCGGCTTTTGCATTTGTTGTCCTTGGAGAATAACCGCCCTTTGCAGTGATTGTAATGATTTGCACACCATCAACCACACTCACATTATCTACAGACGGAGCACTTGTATCAATTTGAAAATTATTATTACCGTATTGTAAATTTTCGTTTTTGTCTGAATTGCTTGAAAGCAAAATCATACCAGAAATAATGACAGCTACTGCTATTATGGAAATACTGAATATTTTTGTTTGCATGAGGTTAAATATATTTTAACAAATTTGGCCTAAAAATTGAACAATGGTGGAATAACTCCTACTGAAGCTAGCGCATTTATCATGTTGAAGATTCCGAAAAATATAACTACAAGTCCCGCTGTTTTGAAGAAAACGCCCGATTGTGTTTTTTTATGAATACCAAGCGAGCTAAAACTTAGGATTGCAAGCACCGGAAGTGTTCCAAGTGCGAATGCAAACATAATCATACCACCTTCCCAAAAACTTCCAGTCGATAAAGTGTAAATTTGCATTGACTGAGTAAATCCGCACGGCAGAAAAAAAGTTGCCACACCAATCAAAAGTGGAGTGAGAATATGATTTACTTTTTTGAGACTATGCACTTGCTTTCCAAAAAAACTCGGCATTGTCAGCTGAAGTTTTTTTGCCCAAGGAAAAATATCAAGAAGGTTTATTCCAAGCAAAATAAGTACTACGGCAACAAGTAGACTCAGAATAAATGTACCCGTAATCCCAAATTGAAATACCGATCCCAATGCGCCAATTGCACCTCCAAGAATAAAGAATGAAACCAATCGACCGATATGGAATAGCGCCTGCGGTCTCACTCTATCACCTTCTTTGGCAAAGTTTGCCGACATAGACAACACCAATCCTCCAACCACCGCCATGCACGTTGAAACAGACGCGATTAGACCGATAAAAAGCGCCGTACCATAATTGACATTAGATGCGGTTATCAAGTTGACGACGCCAAGCTTTTGCAAAAGAATAAAAAAAGCGACAAAACCTGCCGCAATTGGTAGAGCTAGTTTGAAATCAGACCATTTGACTGAATATTTTTGTTCCTCAATAGAAAGAGTATAGCCATGCTTTTCTATTATATTATTCAGGTCAAAGGCAATTTGATCCACTGACCTGTCTCCAAAGTCTCCTGTTATTTCTACACTATGAGTCGCAAGTGATGATTTCACATATGAAACTTCTGGCACATCATCAAGTTCGCTTTCTGTGATAACAACACAAGAGTTACAATGCATACCACTAACGTGAAATGTATATTTTTTATTCATATTTATAAATCTTATCACTAATACCAAAAGATATCTAAAAACTTTACATATAGCCATAAAAATAATAGAATCAGCAGGTGTCTAAGTATATCCGACTGCACCAATAGCTCAGTTGGTAGAGCGCAGAGCTTATACCTCTGTGGTCCCAGGTTCGAGTCCTGGTTGGTGCACATTAAACAAATGAGCTGGATGCGAAAGCATTCAGCGATTTTGTTTAAGCGACAAACAGGACGAGAAAGACGGACTGAGCGAATTGAAGCGAAGCGGAAATGAGCGAAGGAGTCGGGGTCGCGGGTCGGCGAAGCCGAACCTGTGACCGAGTCCTGGTTGGTGCACAAATGATCCGTACCCCATTTGGTGGACACGAATAAGGTATCAATATTGTTTTCTTTTGTTTGAACTAGTAGTAAACTGCTGGATCATAACTACCATTCTTAACAATAACGTCTTCACCACCGATTTGGATAAAAGGTTCTCCAGCGTTTATATTCTGAGTATTTGGTGCAAATACATGAGGTCTACCGCTTGTACTTTTCTTTATATAATATCCAGTGCCCAGACCAGTTGCGGCATTTGCTACTGAAACAAACATTGTGTTTCCAGAAATAGATAGACCACCCGGATCCGTTGGTATAGCAGATAGATAAATCGGTACAAGTTCAGATAGATCCAAAAGGCCATCACAATCGTAGGTCGATTGTGGACCAGCAAGATCACCAGTATCACAAATTTCAACATATCCATCTATTTCCAAACCAAGGCTTGAAATAAAATTTTGATCTTCCAACGCCTTTTGTTGGATTGCCTGATATATGGCTCTTGTATTGGCACTTCTTTTTGCATTATTTGCATCCCCCAATTGTTTTACGGGATTTATTGCCACAATAACTATTCCTGCCAATATCGCAATAATAGCGATTACTAACAACATTTCTAATAATGTAAACCCTGTTATGTATTTTTTTATATTTGTTTTCATATTTTAAAACTATTTTTTTGTTATTCCCAATAGGGGATTTATCAATAGTAGTAGTATTATTATTATAAAAGATATTATTGAAATTGAAAAGCCCAATTTTACTGCATTATCTGGAACATAATTCATTTCGATATCAGAATTCGAGAAGACGAGCATAAATGTGGGGGTTGAAAGATATATATTCTTATTATTTATTTCAGTCCATTTTGGCGCGTATGTTGATTTTATCAAAACTGGAACCTCCACTTCCGTATCTTCAATAAAATTAACCAATATTTTTTCACCATCAAAAACCGACTCAAGCTGTGGTTTTTCCAAAATTTCTGAATTGCCATTTCTAATAATTTCGAACAAATTTCCAGCATGGATATTCATCAGGTCCTTCTGTGTATATGTCGGTTTTATTACTCTTTTTACTACACTTATTTTATGTTTTGATTTATCTAATTCATTTAATTTGTAAAAAAGAGGATTGTCGGTTTCATATAAAATCAAAGTACTTCTTTCACTAAATTCATTTAGCATAATTAGTGCATCATCAAAATTTTTGTATTCGTACTGTTCCAATACAATTACATCAAATTTTGAAAAATCATTTTTTTCAATATACTTCTCTTTTGGTGAAACAAAAATAATATCAAATGCCAAGTTCTGTACAACCAACTCCTGAAATCTGATAAAATTATAGTCATAACTACCTCTTTCTTTGAAATATAATTTTGAAAAAAGCAAAATAGGTTTATGAGAAAGTGTCTCAACACGACTTGAAATATCATTCAAGCTAAATAATTTCCAGTATCCAAAATCTTTTTCGAGTGTTACTAATTCTGAATCCAAAAAATCACCCAATGCCTCTGGTGATGTCACAAAAATATCTGTAATACCAAAAAATCTGGCGAAATCAATTTTTCTTGAAAAATCAGAGTTAAAATTAGAAACAACACCATTGATATTTGGATCCAAAAAAGATCTAACACCAAAAGATTCTTTGTCGGGAAAGAAAACATTTTTTAATGGACTATAGAATATGTTACTGATCGATGGTTCTCTATATATTGCCCATGCACTTTTGTTATTGATACCAAGTATTGATTCGAGGGTCATGCCCGGAGGTGCAATGAGTGGTTCGATTGGTAGAGATGCTCTTTCAACCAAAAAAAGTCTTTCACCATCATTATAATTATCAACATATTCAACAATCTCATTATTTTTGAATTGATCAGTTGGCTTATAAAATATATTTTTATCATTCAATCCTATGTAATAAAAATTTAACACAAGAAAAATAATAATAGAAAATACCGGTATTTTGATTAAACAATCCATTTTTGGAAAAATTCTGAAGGCGTTTGAAATTACATATGCCGAAATAATTGGGAATAATGCAATGGTTACAACGATCCATCTAGAAAAATGAAAAGTTACTCCTGGAAAAAAATTTCCCGCTTGAAATAAATACAAAAATATTACAACCAAAATAAATGTTGTGTAGGTGTAAATAAATACATTATTATCTCTCTTTATTGTAAAAAAAGCAGCGAGAACTAGTCCGGGACTTATTGGTATCAATATATACTTCAAATAATCAGGTATATTGTAATTTATCGATGAAATAAATGTATATTCTGCCAACATTGGTAAATACCAAAACATAGACAGAAGTATTGCGAATAAAATTGATGATGCATAATATAGACCTGCATTATAAAAATTTTTTCTATCTTCAGAATATACTTTGATCAATAAGTAAAAAGTTGCTATCAAAAATAATACTATAGAAAACTGGGCTACATGAATGTTACTAATTAATACCAAAAAAAATAAAAATGTTGATCCAATCCAGCTTTTTTTATTTCTATTTTCATCAAAAACAAATCTTAAAAACAAAATCATAATAGAAAAAGCAAAAATATATGGTAACAAACCTACCAGCTGAAAAGATCTCATATTTATTCCCTGCCATGAATCATAATTTATTGCATAAAAAGATACAGTCAGTGAAGCCAAAATAGAAACTGACCATGCGGCTACCGTGTCTCTTTTGAATATCGACCTAGTTAGCCATAGAATACAAACTGGGAATAACAAAATTGAAGAAATAGAAAAGAATTTAAATACATAAATGTAATTAAAATCTGTTATTTTATAAAAAAAAGCTATAATCCAATAAAAAAACGGTGGGTAAAAATTTGGAAAAGGCATACCACCAAACCAGTTCGGTATCAATCCCCACGTCCTTGGAAATATGTGTTCGGCATAATACAAACCGGTTGCCATGTGACCATTGCCGTCGCCGCCAGGTACAAATGGGTTGATTATGTAAAAATACAGTTCCTTATAATTCAAGGCCAAAAATATAGATATTGCCAAAAAGCCCTGCAACACAATAGAATTTCTATGTTTATATATAAATCTGATAATTCGGCTTTTTTGAAAAAAATCACCAACTATGTTATTAATTTTTTTGAATAATTCCGAATTTTCGTTCATAATTGCGAAATTTATAATATCACAAAAAATCTTATTTGTGCTTGAATATTTGAATGTATAAATTCAAGTAAATTCAGAGAATCAAATCCTCAATTTAACTTTTTCCCAAAATTCTCTGGCGCTGTAATCTGTTTCATTTAGAAAAATTTCTCTAATATCTTCATCAATCCTTGAACGCAAATAAACTTCCTCAAAAGGTGCATCGTTAGGAATCAAACCCAAATCATATAGTTGGTTATCAGCAAATCCTGTAAAAAGTCTTGAATAATGAAATGGGATACTACCCTGTTTCACACGATTTCCAGCATCAGCCAATAAATTTGTGCAATTGGAAGTTATAGTGTTATAAAATTGTGGTTCGGTTTCCAGATTTTTTGCAGTTTTTACGATATCTACAAAAAGTGCTTTTGAAGATTCTTTTGAAATTAATAGTGGGTAAATATACAAATCCTCATCGTACAACATTACACGCCTAGTCATAAAATCTGCTGAACTACCGAATGCGTACCACAATTCATATTTATTAAATACTCCTTTCCAACTTTTGTAATCTTCGTCTTTTTCTCGTCGGGCCTCGATCGAAACAGAAACATCTTGTCCATCTTCAAATTCGAATACAAAAAAGAAATGTCCTACTCCCTCCCATTTTCCAAATGGATTAAATAGTAGCCAAGTTTTTTCTATTTTATCAATATCAAATGTATCATCGTAATAATTCTTCGAAAGAGTGCTTCCTTTTTCATAACGCCAATCACGAATATTTTTTACTTCAATTATTGAATCATTGATCGTTATGCTCGGTAATATTGCCGACTCTTCTGACCATTCGCGGTCATTTGAAGGAGTTTTGAGATTATTTACTATCACGACAAAAATTATAAACACTATAATTGCAAGAATTATTTTTATCAAAATTTTGAAAGTTTTTTTCATAATGTAAAATTAAACGAAGTTAATTTAAAATTAAATTAAAATTTAACTGCTTAACTTTTAATTCAACTACTTTATATTAAAAGTAGATTTGTCATCCCTACGGCCAGATTTCGTTGTCGATAAAAATGTTTTTTAGGACAGCGTTTCCCGAATCATCAACCATTACAGATGCTGACGCTTCTTTATCAAAGAAATTAAAATTCACACCCTTGCCTTCTGGAATAAAATATTCCTCAATTCCGTATGTGACCAAAATCGATCGACCGAATTGTCTGCCAAAGTCATTTTCATCAAAAAAGTCTTGTTCAAAATCTGGTCTGGTTGTTTCGTCATTTATCAATTGCTCGTCATTCACAAATCGTTCATCATTCACAAATCGTTCATCAATCACAAGGGGTTGAACTGGTCTAACCGGCTCCCTCCAAACAAAACTGTTTGTGTTCTTCACCACGCCTCTTATAAAAATCTCATTGCCAACTGGTTTTTGTTTTTGAACATAATTGACTATCCAATATTTTCCAGACTTTCTCAACACAACATATACCAGATCACCGTTTTTTATATTTGCATAATTAAAATTGTAATCATAGATATTTGAAATATCATACTGAAATGTTACAAAATCGCCACGCAGTGGATCGCGAGGATCGACTGGTGCAATTTTTAGTAAAATTTCATTACCGCCTGACAAAATAGAAAATTTAAAAATAATCAAAATCAATACAATCAAGATTTGTAAAATTATTGCTAAAGAAAATTTTAATTTTGTGTTTGACATTTTTTTGTTTTATTTTTGTTCAATATTAGATACAACATATCTCCTTCCCCTCTCCATAAACCATCCAAGTCCAAACAACAACACGCCGGCGATAATAAAGAACACGCTTTTGTCCAAAAAGGTAAAGAACCAGTCAAAATATTTTATAAAAATCAAAATAAATAAAAAGACTGCACCAATATTGATCAACCACGATTCCCTACGAACATAACCCAGAAGTATCAATCCTAATAGTTGGAAAAATATTACAAAATTATAAATTATCGCCCAAATCACGCCCAAATTTGATAATTGTTCTTGACCATAAAAATAAAGTTCATTTGAAGCTCCGATAGAAACAATTTGTTCTGGCAAAAATATCTTGCTTTCAAGTAATACCACCAAGAAAACCAATGCAACGGCTTCCGAATTAGATATTAATTGTTTTGATTTTGTATAAAAAAGCAAACCAATAAATGCAATAGCTAGCAACAATATTGTAACAGTCACCTGCCACGAAGAAAATATTGGATCACCTTGCGTCATTTCGCCAATCGTTCCGATACCCGGTCTTGAAGAAAAGAAAAGCAAAACAGCCGTGATTGGCAAAATACCAAAAACCAAATAAACAAGCGAAAATCTTTTGAAAAGACTTTTTGCTTCATGCAGTCTTCCAAACAAATAAAATATTACTGACAACAATGCCAGCACCGCAATAATTGCTGCTGATTTTATTTTTATTTCATCAACAACAAGCCAATTACTCATTTTGGTCACAATCCAAATCGATATACCGACAAGACCTGCTGCTAGTGTAAAAATAGTTTTTTGATGATAAGAAATTGCTAATGCGACAATAGAAGTTACCAAGACAATTGTTTCCCATGAAAAAATATTTCCAATTTCTCTATTTACTGCAAACAAAAATATTCCCAAAAAAGAAACCGCAAAAAACAAGAAAATCTGACTAATAAAATCTTCTTTTGAAATGGCAATTTTTAGATATTCGTTTTTCATGTTTTTTTGTATTATTTTTTTATATTAAAAAATTCAGATTTATGTGCGTGCCGGCAAAATTAATAAAAATTCAAATCCTGTTCTAGGAATTTTTTTCTGACAAAAAACCCAACCAAGGAAGTTGTTATCAGTGCCATAAAAAGTACTGTTGTAGATGTCAGTAGAACTGCTCCGCCAGAAATTGAATTGATAATATTTGGTGGGTAAGCAAATATGGCGATCAAACATAGAACCATTGTAATGTAAATTAGCGAATATTGTTTTGTTGCATATGACATTGCAACAGCACCCACCATCCATAGGATAAATCCGTCTGGCCAGTTGGCTCTGATGTTAAAAATCTGTGCCACCAAAAAAATTCCAGCGCCGTAAATCAATACTCCTAGTATTATTAGTGCACCGCCCAGTTTTGGTAAATTGCGCTTTTCTTGAAAATAAAAACCAAGTGAGTATGACAAAATCATAGAAATCAATATGATTGAAACTTTTACAAAACTCGTCATCTCCTGCCAATTTGAAGCAACGAATGAAAAAATTCCAGCAGCGACCAGAACGGCACCAATTATCAAAATGATAAAAATTGTCCTTTTTGGATTTTCTTCTTTTTCTTTTTCTGTAGAAATGTTTTTGAAAAATAAATTTATTTCATCAACTAGAAAACCTTCTGACAAAAGATTTTTGTATATTTCTTCTTTTGTAAGATTTTGAGAAAATAATATTTGCGCTTTTTGTTTTATCAATTCTTGATTTGTCATATTTATTTTAATTATACTACTCGCATAAGAAAAGGCCAATGAGTATTATCGTGATCAAATGTCATGATCAATTATTGTAATTAAGCGATGCTGTGATTATGCGAAATTATGATTAAACAAAAAACCGGCGACTTGCCGGCTTTTCTTCTAGAAATGTCTCTTATTTTGAAGCTTTTTCTGCGAATTTTACTTTTTTGATTTTTGCGACCAAGCGAGATTTTGTTCGACTTGCAGCGTTTTTGTGAATTGTGCCCATTTTTGCTGCTTTGTCTATTGATTTGTATGCCAATGGAACCATTTTTTCGGCTTCGGCGATTTTGCCCTCTTTTATCAAATCCTCAACCTCTTTTACTGCTGATTTGTATGCTCTCTTTCTTCTCAAATTAAAAACTGCCTTCTTTTCCGAATTTCTAATTGCTTTTTTTGCTGAACTTGTTATTGCCATAATTGACAGAAACAATACCAAATATCAAAACAAAAAGCAAATAAAACACCCCTCACAACAAAAAGTTGAGAGGGGGTAGGTAGTTGTTGTCATGGCTAGTACAGAGCAACGTGGAATATTTCGCCACAACAATCGAATGATCGAATAACTGCATCAGGCAGATTCTTTCGGTCTTCGTATTCCTGACTTTTGTCACGAATGACCTTTAGTCCGTCAGGTGTATCCGATATTTTTTTGTCCTGACGAACCATTTCTTCTGCAATCTTTTTGTAAATTGCCAGATCGTCCTCGAACATGTGCGCTTTCATTTTTTCTGGTCCTTTCATATTTTGTGATTGTTTCTAAAAAAACTATAACACGAATGTGTTATTTTTGCAAAGATTCAAGTAACATCTTTTTTAGCTTCTTAACATAACTCAAATCACTCAGCCTCTTTTTTGTGCCAAGGCCGGCAATCGACAAATCATATATTTCCAAATCATCCATTCCGACAGAATCGACCGCAGCACCAAAATCAATAATTTTTGGTTCATTCGTTTCATAATCAATCATCACATTTCCCTCGTGCAAGTCTCTATGATGAATATCATTTTTGTGCAGAGTCTCAACACATTCATATAGTTGATCAAAAAACTTATTAATATCAAAGTCTTCTGGCAAATGTGCAGCACCATGAATAACATCCCCAATTGTTGCACCGAATATTCTTTCCATAATCAATAATTCTGTGGTTTCGCTTTCACCTTTTTCTATGTACATTTTTGGTTTTGGTACAAAAGGATTTCTAGATAAGTTATGCACCCTCTTCTGAATATGTGCTTCCAAACCAATAGATGATTGTACGGCACCAGCATCCATTTCCGTTTTTATAACCTTCACACAATATCTGGGATTTTTTCCAATAAAAAAAACTTTTGCGGCATTTCCTTCACCAATCATATTTACATTTGTATTTAATAGGTTACGGCAAAATTTTTCAAATATTTGAGGATGCTTTTGGGATATTTCAAAAAGCCTATTCTCGTGATCTGGGTCAATAAAATTTACCTTCAGTGTTTCCATATCCAAAAAATATATCACAAATTTTAATAAAATGCTCGCCGTGTTATTATATAAGCATGATTTCATATCTAGAGGGAAAAATTTTGGAAAAATCTGATAACTGGCTGATTTTGAATGTTGGTGGAGTTGGCTACAAAATTCATTCCCCGCTATCAATAACGGTGAATGCAAAAGTTGGCGAAGGTCAAAAAATCTGGACGCATCACGCAATTCGCGAAAATTCACATGATTTGTATGGATTTGTTGAAAAAAAAGATTTGGAAATGTTTGAACTTTTACTAACAATTTCTGGAATTGGTCCGAAATCTGCCCTGTCTATATTAAACATTGCCTCAACAGAAACAATTGTGGACGGTATCAAGTCGGGAGATCCGGCATATTTGTCAAAAATTTCCGGCATTAGCAAAAAAAATTCAGAAAAAATAATTTTGAGTCTAAAAGAAAAAATCGGCAATGATGAATCTGATGACGAAAATTATAAAGACAAAAATTCCACAGCAATAGATGCACTAGTTTCACTTGGATATTCAGAAAAAGAATCGCGCGATGTTGTTAGAAAAATTTATAATGAAAAGAAGGACGACAATCATAAATCAGACAGCGATCAACACAATACAGAACAGATAATAAAAAAAGCATTAAAAAAATTATCAGGAAATTAAAAAAATTAAAATAAAATGGAAAAAATTCTCAGAAAAATAGAAAAGTTTATTCCAAAAAAAATTTTTACATTTGCACAACCGGCTTATCATTACTTACTCACATTGACTGGTGCAATTATTTATAGATTTCCAGCAAGAAAATTGTTTGTGATCGGTGTTACAGGAACAAAAGGAAAATCAACAACAACAGAAATTATAAATGCAATATTGGAAGAAGCCGAATACAAGACCGCCCTTTCAAACACCATCAGATTCAAAATTGATGACAAATCCGTTGCTAACAAATACAAAATGTCTATGCCGGGTAGATTTTTTATGCAGAAATTTTTGCGAGACGCGATAAAAAATAATTGTACACACGCAGTGGTCGAAATTACATCAGAAGGGTCGAAGCAGTTTCGTCATAAGTTTATTGGGCTTGATGCTTTTGTTTTTACAAATTTGGCTAGAGAACATATAGAATCCCATGGTTCATACGAAAAATATCGCGAAGCAAAACTAAAAATTGCCGACAACCTGGCGAAAAAAAAAGGAATTATGGTTGTAAATTCGGACGATGCTGAATCTGAACATTTTCTAAACAGGGTCGATGTTACAAAAAAAATAAAATTTTCTTTGACCGATGCAAAACCAATTAATTTTGGAGAAAAGACCGAAATGCGTTTTGGAAAAAGTACACTTTATTCTCCCCTACTTGGAGAATTTAATGTTTATAACATTTTGGCGGCCGCAACTCTGGCTAGAGAAATTGGAATTAGTGAGGAAATAATAAAAAAAGCAGTAGAAAATTTGACGGAAATTCCGGGTCGTGCCCAAAAAGTTATTGCGGGGCAAAATTTTGATGTAATAGTTGATTATGCACATACACCAGAATCACTAACAGAATTATACAAAGCTTTTCCAAACAAAAGAAAGATTTGTATTCTCGGTAATACTGGTGGTGGCAGAGATAAATGGAAGAGACCAGTAATGGCAAAAATTGCTGAACAATATTGTGATGAAATAATATTAACTAATGAAGATCCCTATAACGAGGATCCTTTTGAAATTGTCAGGGAGATGCGAGATGCTATTTCTGATTCACAAAAATTAGTAAAAATAATAATTGATAGGCGTGAAGCAATCAAAGAAGCATTGAGTCGTGCAAAAAAAGATACTGTTGTACTAATTTCTGGAAAAGGAACTGATCCTTATATAATGGGTGCGGATGGTGAGAAAACTCCGTGGTCAGATTATAATGTAGCAAAAGAAGAAATAGAAAAAATTTTGAAATAAAAAATGCCAGAATTACCCGAGGTAACAACAACAGCAAATAAACTAAATGAGATTTTGCCTGGACAAAAAATTATTTCTGTTTGGACAAATTATAATAGTAATTATTTCAAAGGAAAAAAGAACATAAAAGATCCAAAATATTTTGATTTTTTCAAAAAAGAAGTTATTAAAACAAAAATAGAAAATGTCTCCAGAATCGGAAAAAATGTTTTGATAAATATTTCTGGGCCAAAAACAATTCTCATTCATATGAAAATGACTGGCCATTTGTTGTATGGAGATTATAAATTTGTAAGAGATAAGCGCGGGGGCGTGGGTGATGATGGCGGAAAATGGGTGGCAACAATGCCTGGACCACTGCAAGACAAATTCAATCAATACATCAGGGTTGTTTTCCAATTATCTGGTGGCAAAAAATTGGTTCTATCAGATGTTCGAAAATTCGCAAAAGTGACCCTGATTCCAGATGGAAATATTTCAAATTTTGAAGATACAAAAAAATTAGGTCCAAATCCCCTATCAAATGATTTCAATCTGACAAAATTCAAATCTGTTATTTCAAAAAAACCAAACGGAAAAATAAAAAGTGTATTAATGGATCAGGAAATTATTTCTGGAATTGGAAATATTTATTCGGACGAGGCGTTGTGGTTATCAGGAATACATCCAGAACAAAAAGTCTGTAATATTAACACAACAGATCTAAAGTTTTTATTAAAAAATATCAAAAAAGTTTTAAATTTAGGAATTGACTTTGGTGGCGATTCTACATCTGACTATCGACAACCAGACGGTCGACCAGGAAATTTCCAAAACAAACATCAAGTTTATCGCAGAAAGGGCAAAAAGTGTGGGCGGCGTGGTTGTGGAGGAACAATAATTCGAAAAGTTGTCGGTGGTAGAAGCGCACATTTTTGTGACACACATCAAAAACTAACTTCTTAGATTATTTATCATTAATACAAATAAAGTTTTTTAAATTATTTATCAAGCAATCGGAAAAGAAAAACTCCGGTGGCCACAGAAACATTCAATGATTCTT
Source organism: Minisyncoccota bacterium (assembly GCA_035327525.1). Classification (GTDB taxonomy): domain Bacteria; phylum Patescibacteriota; class Minisyncoccia; order Phycocordibacterales; family JAACPR01; genus JAKLEX01. The sequence continues at coordinate 28,426 of DAOLDC010000004.1, forward strand.
TTTTTCCAGACATAGGAATTTCTGCCACAATATCAGAACTTTCCAGAATCTCTTTTTCAATTCCAGAAACTTCATTTCCAACAATTATTGCGACGTGGTCGATATCATTTAATTTTATTTTTTTGTAATCAATTGATGAGTTAGATTGTTCCAAAGAAATTATTTTGTAGTTTTGTTTTTTCAAATTATCAATTGTCTGTAAAACATCGTGTTCCAGAAATTCCCACGGAACATTTTTTTCGGCGCCTAATGCAGATTTTTTGAAATCACTTCTCTCTCTACCAAAACGGTCAATTGGTGTGGGTGTGTATCCGCTCAAATAAATTTTTGAAATTCCAACCGCATCTGCTGTGCGAAAAATCGCGCCAACATTCAAAACGCTTCGGATATTATGTAGTATCAAAATTGAATTTATTTTACTCATATATAATCATCATATAATAAAAACTGATAATAAAATAGACTTTTTTTAAATTTTTGTTATAGTTTTTTGGTATCCGCTCATAGCTCAGGTGGTAGAGCACCTGCCTTTTAAGCAGAGGGTCGCAGGTTCGAGTCCTGCTGAGCGGACACGTGGTTTGGAAAACAGAATGCGCAGGCGTTCTGTTTTTGTTTTTATAAATTTTGTTTTATAAATTCAAAAGAAATTTTTCTAACCTTATTTTTAGATCTGCTCCACCCCGGTGTGCTTCGTGATAAATCCAGACAAGATTATCGGAAAGGCTTTCCAATTCATCTAATGTAAAATTTTTGGAGAATCTTTTTGCTTTACTATATACAAATGGTGCCAAGCCAGATTCTGAAGCAGATTTCGTATTTGCTACAATTATTATATTTTTGAGTTGCCACCATAACATTCCATGAATTTCTTCTGGCGCTGATTTTTTTATAATTTGTAAATATAATAACCATGCTTTTTTCGCATCTCTCTCTCCAAAAGCATCAGCTAGCACAAAATTGCTAAAAGATTTCGGGCTACCAAAACCTTTTTTTGACTTTTTTGTGGCGATATCCGCTGGTCTAAGATCCTGAATTTTGTCACAACTTTTTTCTATTTTTTTCAAAATTTTATCGCTCAAATCCGGCTGGGAAAAAACAAAAATATTCTCAGATTTTTTTATTTGCAATATTTTATCAAAAATATTTTCAGCCAGAATTTCATTCTCAAAAATCCTGGTCATTTGAACAATATATTTTTTTGTAAATAATGACTGTCCACCTATCAACTCGTCGATATTAAAATTTTCCCAATTATCTGAATTCACTCGAAAAACCTCAGCGTCAGTCTTTTTTGCCAATAGATCATCTATCAATTTATTTGATTTCTCAAAAACTTTTTTTGACTCACCATGAAACAGATATATCATATATTATATTTTTTTAGAAATTTTTTTCATTACCTCCCAATTTTCACCAACAGAGCAATCCGAAATTATTGGTACACCCACAGCTTCCTCTTTCGTCAAAACGGATTCCATAATTTTTCTAATTTGTTCAACATGCTTATCAACAACATCTTTTTTCATTTCATAAATAACCTCATCATGAATTTGTAAAATCAACTTTGCTTCATTGGTCGCTTTTTGATCTTTCAAATATTTATCAATTTTGAGCATTGATGTCTTGATCAAATCAGCCTGAGTTCCCTGGATTGGAGCATTGATTGCCATTCTTTCTGCCTGAGCTCTAATGTATGGCAGAGGAGAATTGAATCCATCAAAATATCTTCTACGACCAAAAAGTGTCCTGGTGTAGCCATTTTTTTGTGCATCTTTTTTTGTTTTTTCCAAATATTCTGCCAAACCAGTGTAAATAGAAAAATATTCATTATAAAATTTTTGTGCAGTTTCTCTATCTGAACCGATTCCCTCTTTCAGAGCATTCACACCCATTCCGTACAAAATTCCAAAATTAATTATTTTTGCTTGTCGACGCATTTCTTTTGTAACTTTTTCTTTTGAAATTTTAAAAATTTCTGATGCAACGTTTGTATGAATATCTTCGCCATCTTTGAAAACTTTTATTAATTTTTTGTCGCCAGACAATATTGCGGCAATACGTAATTCAATTTGTGAATAATCAAATGCTACCAAAACATTGCCTTTTTCTACCACAAAGGCGTTACGAATTTTTCTTCCTCTTTCTGTACCGATTGGAATATTTTGTAAATTTGGATTATTTGATGACATTCTCCCGGTTGTCGTTCCTGATTGCAAAAAGTTTGCATGTAATCTTCCGTCAGAGGCGACACTTTTTGGAATTGCATCTATGTATGTTGATAAAAGTTTTTGAAATTCTCGATAGTTCAAAATTTCATCAATAATTTTGTGCTCCCCTTTCATTTTTTGCAAAACATCTTCGCGTGTTGATAATTTTCCAGTGGAAGTTTTGCGCATTCCCTTATACTTCAGTTGCATTTTATTAAATAAAATTTCGGACATCTGCTGAGGAGAATTGATATTGAATTCCTCGCCAGCCATCTGCCAAATCTTTTTTTCAAGTTTTGATAATTCGACATGATATTCTTCTGACAATTTTTTCAAAAAAATTGTGTCGATTTTGACGCCATTTTTTTCCATATTGTCTATAATTGGAATTAGTGGTTTTTCTATTTCATCAAAAATTTTCTTCAAGCCGTCTTTTTCAATTTGCTGTAATATTTTTTTGTAAGCTAGTTCGAGATTTTTTTCGCCTGTATAATTCAATATGTCTTCCAAATCTGGATCTGTGATTGCAGAATTTATCAGCCACAATGCAATTTTTGCTTCGCTTAGAATTTTTTGATCGACAATGTTCGCACTGTCTTGAATATTGATTCCTGCGTTTCCGACGTTTCCGTTTCCAGTGTTGCCAGAAAAATCAATTTTGTTCTGATCTGGGGCGATTTGTGGCAGAATTTCTTTTACCCTGATTGCGAGTGTTCGAAAATCCAACTCTCGAAAGATTTTCTGAATTGATTCTTGTGAGACTGTTTCGTACCATTCTTTTTTTGGTATTTCAAATTTTATCGGAACATCACGCCTAATTGTCGCCAACATTTTACTAAACTCTGCCTCCTCCTGATTTTCTTTTAATAAATTTACAATTCTTTCTTTGATTCCAATTTCTGCAAATTTTTCTGGGTTTTTCTTCAGTGTTTTAAAAATATTTTCGATTGAACCGATTTGGGAAATCAAAATTGTGGCAGTTTTTTCGCCTATTCCGGAAACGCCGATAATATTGTCAGATGGATCTCCACGCAAACCTTTGTAATCTGGCAATAATTCTGGTCCGAAACCAAAACGTTCTCTGACCATTTTTTCATTATATGTGATTGTATCTTTTATTCCTTTTTTTAAGGTAAAAACCCTGACTCTGTCATCATCAACCAATTGCAATGTGTCCATATCGCCAGATGCAATTATAATATCAGCCCGATCTTTCAGTTGTTCTGCCAAGGTTCCCAAAACATCATCAGCTTCGTATCCTTCCTTTTCATAAATTGGAATATTGAATGCCTTGTACAAATCATAAGATCTTTTTATTTGAGAAACCAATTCAACATCAGATTCTTTTCTGCCCGCCTTGTAATCAGTGTACGCTTCGTGACGATATGTCGGCTTTGGCAAATCAAACGCCGCGACAATATGATCTGGTTTCAATTCTTTTATTATAGAAATCAACATTGACGACAATCCATAAAGTGCGCCCGTTGGTTCGCCACCGCTTGATGAAAAATCTGGAAGCGCGTGATATGCCCGATGCAAAATTGCGTGTGAATCCAGTAGAACTATTCTTTTTTTATTTTTTTTGGCCATTTATTTTTTCAACAAATTTTATTTTTATAAATCAAACCATTCCAATTCTACCGATCGTTTGTTTTCGTCAATAAATTCAAATTTGATTTTTATAATATCATCTGGCAAAATTTCGGAAACAATTTCTGGCCACTCTATCAAAATAATATTTTTGTTGGTCGTCGAAATTTCTTGCCAATCCAGCGTCAACAATTCAGAACCTGATTTCAACCTATAAACATCCAAGTGATAAAGTTTTTCAAAATTATATCCTGACTCGATCTTGAATTTTTTTTGAATAACAAATGTCGGACTAGTAATAGTATCACTTATTCCAAAATGTTTTACAAAATATTTCGTGAAAGTTGTTTTGCCAGAACCCAAATCTCCGTACAATCCGACAATAGTTGCCCGCTGTTTTTTTTCTTTTTTTTCAGAATCAATTTTTTTGATAATTTCCTCAAAAAAATAATTCGCAAAATTTTCCATTTCTTTTTCGTTTTCGCAAATAGTTTTGTATTTATTTAAATTTTTATTCATGGCTGGTTTCTGGTGGTTGTTTATGATGATTATTTCTCGCGATCGACTTCTTTGATGCAGTCATTTTAGCATTTTAAAATGAAAAAAACGATTGAAAAAAACCGCGTCTCGGATATATGGATAATATCTGAAACGCGGCTTGAGGGTTGTCCAAAGTGGCCGTTCTCTCGGGTCGCTTACCTAATGGTAGCGACCGCATGAACACGGCACTGGGCGCGGTGTCGGTCGAGGCACAACTATCACCTCACATGGTTCCTCAACCACGATCGGTTGCTCATATATTCTGGTTTCCGGAAACCAACGACCTTGAAACCAGTATCCGGGCGTTTTTCTGACCTGTCTAGCTCGGAACTCGAACGAGCCTCGAACGTACGGATAGTACGCCGCCTCCTTATAGATGTAAATCTGCCGGGTACGATACCGCGGCTGATCCACTTCCGGAGGGGGCGGAATCACCATACACCCAGAAACGACGCCGGCAACAACCACCATCACCGAGACTTTTAAAATCCCAAAAAAACTATTCAATGTACTTTTCATGTCGAAACTCCTTTCTTGTTGTTTTCGACTTTCCTAACTTTTACCTACAATTAATTATAGCATAATAAATAAAAAAATCAAGCCTTCAAAATACATAGTATTTGCTAAAATATAATACAAATGGTCATAAAATTTGATGAAGATAAACAAAATTTAAAAATTGCAGAGCTTCGCGAAAAAGAAAGCGAGGATTTGGCGCAATATTTGTCCTCAAAATATGGTCTCAATTATGTGAATTTGGTAGAAAAAGCTTATGTTGATACTAACGCACTGAGAACTATCAGAGAAGATGATGCTCGAAAAACAAAAATGGTCGGCTTTCATTTATTAAATAAAAACCTAAAAGTTGCCTTAACTTCACCAAACACGCCGGGTGTAAATGTTATATTGGAAGATTTAAAAAATCATGGCTACTCTACAGAAATCTATATTTGTTCACAAAAAAGTTTGGAATATGCATGGAGTAGATACAAAGATGTTTCCTTTGCCACAGAATCATCAAATGGAACATTGGATGTTGCAAACGAATTCATATCTGATTTTATAAAAAAAATAAATTCAATAGATGCAGCAAAAAAAATTATAGAGGATGTGAAGCAAATGAAAAAAAGTTTTCGTATTTCTAGAATTGTAGAAATAATTGTCGCGGCCGGGATTGGATCAAAAGCTTCTGATATTCATGTTGAACCTGAGGACGAAAACATTATAATCAGATTTAGAATTGATGGTGTACTAGTAAAAGTTACGGAACTAGATTTTGAAACATATAATTTATTACTTTCTAGAATAAAATTATTATCAGGCCTGAAATTGAACATAAAAGATCAAGCTCAAAACGGACGTTTTAGTGTAAAAATCGGCGAAACTGAATTTGAAATTAGAACATCAACTCTTCCTGGAAATAACGGTGAATCGATAGTTATGAGAATTTTGGACCCAAAGTCGTTAACTGTTCCACTAACAGATATTGGTATTCCGGATAAATTACTAAAATTATTCATCAGAGAAATAGAAAAACCAAACGGTATGATACTCAATACTGGCCCAACAGGATCTGGTAAAACGACAACTCTTTATTCTTTTTTGAACAAAGTAAAAACTCCAGAAATAAAAATAATCACCATCGAAGATCCGATTGAATATCATTTGCAAGGAGTAGTTCAGACACAAGTTGACTCTCACAAAAATTACGACTTTGCTTCTGGATTAAAAAATTCTCTTAGACAGGATCCTGATGTGATAATGGTTGGAGAAATTAGAGACAATGATACTGCTTCCACCGCAATACAAGCAGCTCTAACAGGTCACTTGGTTTTTTCAACACTTCACACAAACAGTGCGCCCGGTGCTTTTCCTCGACTGGCAGACCTGGGTGTCGATCCAAAAATAATGACATCTGCAATAAATCTTGTAATTGCACAAAGATTGGTAAGAAAATTATGTCCACATTGTTCAAAAAAAATAATGCTTGAGGGAGAAAGATTAGAAAAAATAAAATCTATTTACGAAGCAATTAATGAGCCAGATAAACCACCTTTTTCTGCGGAAATATCACAAGCGGTCGGCTGTTCAAAATGTAACAATACAGGCTACAGAGGAAGAATTGGAATTTTTGAAGCAGTTTTTATGAACAAGGAAGTTGAAAAGGCTATTCACGAATATTCTAGTGAACATGAAATTTTTGATACAGCAAAAAAACAAGGAATGATCAGTATGCAGGAAGATGGTCTAATAAAAATAATTTCAAACATAACTACAATCGATGAGGTTGAAAGAGTTGTTGGTTTTTTCTAAATTTTTCTTAAATTTTTTCTAAATTTTATTAAAAGAAAGTTATGAAACAAAAAAATAAGTTTGACTAGTTGAATTAAATATATATATGACTAATATATTTATCAGACACTGAAATTGAATTATTAATCAGACCGAATGATTGTTTCTTTTCCAAGATATAAACCTCTAAGCAAAACCTTTAAATACCGAGACCTAAAGGCAGGTAATTAT
>DAOLDC010000005.1:0-32048 GCA_035327525.1 Minisyncoccota bacterium
TTAGACCCTACCTCGTTAGCAGTGAGGCGCTTTCGGCCAGCTCAGCCAACTCTCCAAAATAATTCCCAAAAACTTCAACCTCTTGTATAATAACCACATTATCAATAAACTTCAACAATTTTATGAATTACAACATAACATTTACGGGTAATGAAAATTTAGATTTGATTATTTTTATTTCAATTTTGGTTTGGTCTCTGATTTGGAAGGGAATTGCATTGTGGATTTCCTCAAAACAAAATGCCAAAATCTGGTTCGTCGCTTTACTTGTCATTAACACTCTTGGAATTTTGGAAATACTTTACATCTTTATTTTTAGTAAAACAAAGAAAAATTCACTCAGCTCAGAAAATTCAACAGGTTCGACAGATTCATCAAATTCAATTGCGTCAGATAACAATTCTGCCAATATTTCTAATTAATAGGTTGCAGTAGTAATTAATACATCACAGTAATTAATGCGCTGGGGTAATTAATGTGCAACAGTAATTGCGACAACTTCTTTTGCTCCAGCAACAAACAAGCATTTTGCAATTTCTGTGAGAGTTGCGCCGGTTGTAAAAACATCATCAACTAAAACAATTTTTTTACCAAAAACTTTTTCCGGCAAAACAACATCGAATACTCCTGAAATTTTTTTGAATCTCTGGTCGCGATCTGACCACGATTGTTTGTCCTGATAAATTTTTCGAACAATTATTTCCGATTCATATTGTAAATTCAAATTTTTTTCGGCGTTATTCACCACACCTCTTATGTTTGCCCCACCTACCACATTCGCCACACTCACAATCTTCATAATTTCCTCGCATAGCAATTCGCATTGATTGAATCCGCGCTCGCGTCGCCTTTTTTTGTGAATTGGTACCGGAATTAATAAAATTTTTTCGCCGAGTAAATCAGTTGCCGATTTGTCTTCAAATTTCACCGCCGATTCCGAAGCCGATTCCGCCACCGTCGCCACCGATTCATTTTTCATCATTGACGCCACCTTTTTAATTTCCTCAAACAAAAAAACCGCAAACACTTTTGCATATTTTTTTTGACCTCGAAACTTGATTTGCCCAACCATTTCCTTGATGAGCGGATTTTTGTAGGAAAAAATGTTAATGATTTTGAATTTTTTTGTTTCAAACGCCCTTACCTCGAATTTTTTCGCCACGTGTGCTTTTGTTCCGAATGCCTTTGTCCCGCACGCCTTTGTCGCGTGTCCTTTTGATTTTTCGCCGTCTTCACTTTCTCCAATATTTATTTTACGAACCTTTTCAGACAACTTCTTTTGAGAAGAATAGATAACTCTACATCTTTCAATCAGTTCTGACTCTGATAAATTCTGTAATTCTCGCGCCACAACCGATTCTGGAAAAATTATATTTAATAACAAATGTATTATTTTCAAATTAATTTTATGATATAATTAAAAATGCAAATTATGTCATTTCAAATTGATAAATTCTTTAATAGTTTTTCTAAAAAAACTGATGATAGTGCGATTGGTGTAGATATTGGCTCGTCTTCTATCAAAATTGTTGAGATAAAAAAGAAGCACGATAGAGCTGTTTTGCATACTTATGGTGAAATAGCCCTAGGACCTTATGCTGGAACAGAAATCGGCCGAGCGACAAAACTGACAAATGACAAATTAATAGAAGCCTTGAAAGATGTTTTGACTGAATCAAAAGTTACCACAAAAGTCAGTGCTGTTTCTATTCCAATGAGATCTAGTATGGTTTCAATATTTAGTATGCCAATGATGGGTGACAAACAGTTGGCGCAAATGATTCCAATAGAAGCTAGAAAATATATTCCAGTTCCAATTGGAGAAGTTTCTCTGGATTGGTTTGTTGTTCCAAATGATTCAGATGATTCTGCTGACAAAAAAACTAGAAAAATTGTAGAAGTAATGGTTGTTGCAATTCATAATGATGTTCTGGCTGATTACAGCACAATTGTTTCCGGTTCTCAATTACAAACTTCTTTTTTTGAAATAGAAATGTTTTCAACAATTCGAGCCGTTGTCGATTCGACAGACAATGCTCCAGTTATGATTATCGACATCGGTGCCAGCGCCACAAAAATCTACATTGCCGAAAGGGGAGTAATTAGGGATTCTCATACTATCAATAGAGGCTCACAAGAAATTACATTGAACATTGCTCAAACATTGGGGGTCAACGTTGATTTTGCGGAAAAACTAAAAAGAAATTACGGTTCAAATGACGAAAAACAAGATAGAGTTTTGAAAGGGGCAATTGACTGGATTTTTGATCCGATTTTTTTGGAGGCAAAAGATGTTTTGTTAACTTTTCAAAAAAAGAATAACAAAATTGTTTCAAAAGTTATTCTTGCTGGAGGAGGTTCGCTACTGAATGGTTTATCCAAAAAAGCACAGGACAAAATTCAAATTGAATCAACATCGGGAGATCCATTTTCAAAATTAGAAGTTCCCGCTTTTCTTGTCGATATTTTGCGTCAGAACGGTGCCGGATTTACTTCTGCAATCGGAATTGCCTTACGAAAACTACAGGAAATGGATTAAAAGTTTTTATCCAAAAAAAAGATATCAACAAAAAAACTGGATAAAGTTGTTTGCATTACAAAATTTGTAGTATAATTAAAAACATAAAGTTCCATGCCAGAGCAAAATTTCAAAACTTCATTCATACCAAGCAAACCAATTCAACCAATCAAGAAGGGTGGCAACCTTGGAGGTGGTAGTGGTTTCGGTAGTATTATCAATATTATCGCAATAGTTATATTTTTATCTACAATAGTTGTTTCTGTTGGAGTTTATGTTTACAAAATTAGCCTCAACAATGTAATCGAAAAACAAAATGAGGAATTTATTGCAATTAGAGCATTACTGGATTCTCCGGTTATAAAGGACGCAGATAGGCTAAACACAAAAATAAATAATATCAAATTAATTTTGGAGAATCACATTGCTCCATCAGAAATCTTGGAATTATTACAAAGCACAACTCGTCAAACTTTGAAATTTGATACATTAACATACAAAAGAGAATCACCAACTGGAGCATCCATAGTAATTGCTGGCCAGGCAAAAGGTTTCGAAACAATCGTTTTGCAATCTGACTCTTATAGCAAAACACGATTACTAAAAGATGTTTTGTTTACAGGATTACAGCCAGGAAACGATGGGGTCGGTGTTAGATTTAACCTTAGCGCAATTGTCGATAACGATCTTATTTTATACAGCAAAATGTTAGCAAAACAACAAAATTAAAAATATGAAATCTTTCACACCATTATTATTAATAGCACTATCTGTTGGATTGTTTTTTGCTTTTATCGATCCTCAATATTCAGAAATAAAAACTATTAGAGAAAGAATAAACATAAACAAACTTACAATTGAGTCCGGTAATCAATTGAGAGACAAACAGGTCAAAATAAGTGATGATTACAAACAAATCAGTCAGGAACGCAGAGATGATCTGAACAAAATTCTTCCTGATGCAGTTGATAATGTTAGATTAATTTTGGACATAAACAATATTGCTAGCGAAATAAACGAATTAGCAACGGATGGTGGAATAAATATTTTGAATATCAACGTTGGTGGAGATAGGCAGGCATCTGGTCAGGATTCCAGACAAATAGTTCAGGGCGTTGGAACAGCAACATTTGGAACAGTTCAATTAGGATTTTCTATCGAAGGAGGTTACGAAAGTTTCAAGGAATTTTTGAGACAATTAGAAAAATCTCTTCGAATAGTGGATGTCATTGATTATAGTATCGGTTCTGGAAAAATTGTTAATGGTCGACAAGTTTTTAGTTATTCAATTACAATTAACACCTATTGGTTAAGATAATATGTCACAAGGAACAAAAAAAATAATAATAGTAGCGTTGATACTGGTCTTGGGATTTTTTATTTATAATTTTGCAAGTTCTGGAAGTAGAAATTCAAATACAACATCACTTCAAATTACCCAAAGACAAAATGTTGATATATTGAGTGCCGAAATAAAACGCGCATTACGAAGTGTTGACGCAATAGATTTAACAGAAAACAGATTGAATAGGGATATTTTTGGAAATCCTGTTTACAATTCTTTGGTGGATCATAATACAGTTACTCCAGAGGAACCAACTGGCAGAATCAATCCGTTTTTGCCCTACATAACTATTTTCAGTCAAATTCAAATTCCTGGGCAGGGAGTTGGACAAGTTGAAGTGGTTGGTGGGGATAATTAACAAAAAAATAAATGGCATTAATTGACTTTCTAGTCGAAAAAAAAATCATTAATCAAAATGATGCAGAAAAAATAATCGCCGAAACAAGTCGTTCGGGTGAGAATATTTCTACTGTTTTGTTAAAACATGACATAAATCCTCAAAAGCTATTAGAACTAAAAAGTGAATATTACAAAATTCCAATTGGAAAAGCGGATGCAAAAAGTATTCCCTTTGATTTGTTGAAATATGTTCCAGATGATTCTGTCAGACATTATCAATTTGCACCAATCGGTAAAACAGATGGAATTTTGGAAATTGGAATGGTTGACCCAAGCAACATAAAAGCTCGTGATGCCTTGAATTTTATTTCAGCAAAAGAAGACACACCATTCAAAATTTTTTTGATATCAGAACAGGACCTAGAGGATATTTTGGAGGTTTATAAAGGTCTTTCTGGAGAAGTTACAAAAGCTTTGGGTGAATTAGAAATGAATTTATCAGATGAAGATATTTTGCCAGCAAAAAAATCTAATGACAAAAAAGACGATACAAAAATAATAGAGGATGCGCCTGTTACAAAAATTGTCGCAACAATATTGAGATATGCTGTCGAAGGTGGTGCATCAGATGTTCATATAGAGTCAATGAAGGATAAAGTCAGGGTTCGTTTTCGAGTGGACGGTGTTTTGAATACTAGCCTAGTTTTGCCCGCAAAAGTTTTGTCAGCACTAATTGCTCGAGTCAAGATTTTGTCCCAAATGAAATTGGACGAAAAAAGAAAACCTCAAGACGGTCGTTTTTCTGCCAGAATAGAAAATAGAAAAGTTGATTTTCGTGTTTCTACTTTCCCATCTTATTATGGTGAAAAAGTCGTGATGAGAATTCTTGATCAGGAAAAAGGTATAAAAAGTATCGAAGAAATAGGTCTAAGTGAAATAAATTATCAACTTTTGAAAAAGGCAATCCAAAAACCCTACGGTATGATTTTGATTTCTGGTCCAACTGGTTCTGGAAAATCCACAACACTTTATTCTGTTCTAAAAGAAATTGATAGCGATGTTCAGAATGTTTTGAGTCTAGAGGACCCAGTCGAATACAGTATCGATGGTATTAGTCAGTCGCAAGTTTTTCCAGAAATTGGATATACTTTTGCAACAGGTTTGAGAACGACATTGCGCCAGGATCCAGACATTATAATGGTTGGTGAGATTCGAGATTCTGAAACAGCAAAATTGGCAATTCAGGCTGCTCTGACAGGACATTTGGTCTTGTCGACAATACACACCAACACAGCAGCTGGAATAGTTCCTCGCCTTATAGACATGGGAGTAGATCCATACCTGATTGCACCAACATTGATATTGGGAGTTGCACAGAGGTTGGTTAGAAAAATCTGCCCTGATTCTGGAGAGTCGGTTCCGATTGATGGTAGTATCAAACAGATGATCGACAAACAATTTTCTGATTTACCAGATGAGTTCAAGAAAAATATTCCAAGTTCTACCGAATTTCTAAAAATAAAACCAACACCAACTTGCCCAACAGGAACTCGTGGTCGTGAGGCGGTTTTTGAAATGTACGAAATGGATCGAGATTTGGAGCAAGTTATACTGAATAATCCAACAGAGAATGCAATATATGATCAGGTTAGAAAAAAGGGTATGTTCACCTTGAAAGAGGATGCTATAATAAAAGCAATGAAGAAACAAATTCCTTTTGAGGAGATAAATAAACTTTAATTTGATATAATAAATAATATGAATGATTCAATGAAAATAAAAATAATGATAGTTGATGATGACAAATTCCTTTTGGATATGTATGCCAGAAAGTTTTCACAAAAAAACTATGATCCACACACAACAGTTGGTCCAGAAGAAGCAATCGAAAAGCTAAAAAGCAAGGAATTCGAACCAGATGTATTACTATTTGATTTGATAATGCCGAAAATGGACGGTATTGAAATGTTCAAAATAATAAAAGCCCAAAATTTGTCGCCAAAATCAATAAATATAATTTTGTCTAATCAGGGCCAACAAACAGATTTGGATAAAGTAAAAGATCTTGGAGTTGACGGCTATATTATAAAAGCATTACACACACCAACAGAAGTGGTAGAACAAGTTACGGAGATATTTAACAAAAAAAATAAATGACAGCCGAATACAAAAACAAATTAAGCGACCTGATAGATATTGTTGTAAAACAAGGAGCTTCTGATTTGCATATTTCCGAAGGTAGACACCCAACTGTCAGGGTCAATGGTGATCTAAATCCAATAGTCAAATACGAACCTTTTTCAAAAGAGGAGGTCAAGGGAATTCTATACGAAATGTTATTGGATTCATTCAAGCAAACTTTTGAGAAAAATCAGCAAGTCGATTTTTCTTATGCTACTGATAATGGAACTAGATTTCGTGGAAACGGCTTTATTCAGCAGGGCAAATTAGGAATTGTCATGAGACTGATACCTAATGTTATCAAACCAATTTCCGAACTCAATCTACCACCAATCCTGGAAACATTTTCTAGAAAAAAACAAGGATTTTTTCTATGTGTTGGTCCGGTCGGTCAAGGAAAATCTACAACACTTGCCTCAATGATTGATTTGATAAATACCGAGAGACCAGAACACATTATTACAATCGAGGATCCTGTCGAATATGTTTATACTCCCAAGCGTTCAATGATTGATCAGAGAGAAGTCGGAATTGATACACCCAGTTTTTATGATGCACTAGTTGGAACATTCAGGCAGGATGTCGATGTTATTTTGGTTGGAGAAATGCGAGACAAAAATACAATTTCCGCTGCGGTAACTGCTGCCGAAACAGGTCATTTGGTCTTTTCAACACTTCATACCAACAATGCATCGCAAACAATTGATAGAATTATTGACAGTTTTGCATCAGATCAGCAGGCACAAATCAGATTGCAATTGTCGTCATCATTGATCGGTGTTTTTTCACAAAGATTGATTCCTAGAATTTCTGGTGGAATGATTCCAGCATATGAATTATTGATAAACAATAATGCTGTTTCAAACTTGATTCGCGAAAAAAGAACTCACGAAATAGATACCGTGATAGAAACTGGTGCAGAATCTGGAATGATTGATATGAACAGAACTTTGGCAGATATGGTTAGGCGCGGTGAAATTTCTCCAGAAAATGCTTTCCTAAATTCGTTCCGACCAAAAGTGTTAGAGAGAATGATTTAATAAAACAAAAAACAACATGGCATTATTTTTCTACAAAGCAATAGACAAAGACGGAAACCCTAGAGAGGGAACAATTACTGCGGTAAACGTAAATGTTGCAATTAGTTCTTTGCAAAAAAGAGATTTTATCATTTCTGATATCAAATCCGAAGAGGATCAGGGTGGAGTTTTGAACAAAAAAATTAGTTTTTTTGAAAGAGTAAGTATGAGGGACTTGGTTATTTTGTCTAGGCAAATGTCTACTTTGTTCGAGGCACAAATTTCTGCACTGAGAATTTTTCGACTATTATCATCAGAAACAGAAAACAAAAAGCTAGCAAGATCATTGGCAAATATTGCTGAAGATTTGCAGGGTGGTAGTGCCATATCTGCTGCGTTAGAAAAATACCCAGATATTTTTTCTGGCTTTTATATCAGTATGGTCAAGGCAGGTGAAGAGTCTGGTAGATTGGATGAAACTTTTGCATTTCTTGCAGATTATTTGGATAGAACCTACGAAATCACTTCGAAGGCAAAAAACGCTTTGATATATCCAGCCTTTATCGTTTTTACATTTTTTGCAGTTATGGGATTGATGTTGACTTTGGTTATTCCGAAAATTAGTGCAATTCTAATCGAATCAGGACAAGATATTCCTGTTTATACAAAAGTTGTTATAGGTTTTTCTAACTTTTTGGTTGATTACGGAATATTCTTTGTTGTTGCTTTGATTATTGGTGGATATTTTTTGTTCAAATTTTTGCAAACAGGTTCTGGCAAAGAATCATTCGATAGTTTCAAATTAGCTTTTCCATATATTGGTAGTCTTTATTCAAAATTATATTTGGCCAGAATTGCTGACAACTTGAATACAATGTTATCCAGCGGTATTCCGATGGTAAAATCTCTAGAATTAACAAAAGATGTTGTTGATAATGAGATTTTCAAAATTGCAGTTGCACAAAGCGTTGAAGATGTGAAATCAGGTATTGCATTATCTAGTGCATTCCAAAAACATGAAGTTTTTCCAGGAATAATTATTCAATTGATAAAAGTTGGAGAAGAAACAGGAAATTTGGGAGAAATTCTAGGAACATTGGCAAAATTTTATCAGAGAGAGGTTACAAATGCGGTTGATACATTGGTTGGATTGATCGAACCTATTATGATTGTGATGTTGGCAGTTGGTGTAGGATTTCTACTAGCGTCAGTTTTGATTCCTATTTATAACATTAGTTCGTCTTTTTAAAAGAATCGCTTGTTTCAAAATTTAAATAATTTTTTCAAAAACAATTACGTTTTTTTAAAAAAACCCACAAAAACAATTTTATCGTTCCAGTCCTCGTCTCCTTTTTTTGTCAAGTTGCACTTGACCAAAAAAGACTGCGGAGGAACAATAAAAATATTTTTGTGGGTTTATGGTATAAAATGTTAAAGTTACAAGAGTGTATGTACCATTCTTCCTTGAATAATCGTCGGAAAAAGGCTATGATTCTATTTAATAAATCGACACAAAATGAGCAAATACATTCCAACAATCGGACTTGAAATTCACGCTGAATTGGCGACCAAAACAAAAATGTTTTGTAATTGTATAAATGATCCCGATGAAACTCGTCCAAATATAAATGTCTGCCCAATTTGCATGGGACATCCTGGAACTTTGCCAGTTTTAAACAAGAAGGCGATAGAAATGGTTTTGAAAATCGGTCACGCTGTCGGTGGAGAAATTGCGGATTTTACAGAATGGGATCGCAAAAATTATTTTTATCCCGATATTCCGAAAGGCTATCAGATTTCTCAGTACAAATACCCACTGGTTTCTGGTGGAAAAATTCATAAAATAGATTTGACCAGAATTCATTTAGAAGAAGATACGGGAACATCGATTCATGATCGAGGAGATTTTTCTTTATTAAATTACAATCGCGCTGGCGTGCCATTGATGGAGTTGGTTACTGAACCAGTAATTCATTCCGCAAAAGATGCTGCGGATTTTGCTCGTGAACTGCAGTTATTATTGAGATATTTGGATGCTTCAAATGCAAATATGGAAAAAGGTGAAATGCGTGTCGAAGCAAATATTTCTGTTGGACCAGAGGATTCTATCAATTCAGACGGCACAACAAATTTCAAAAAACTTGGTACAAAAGTTGAAATAAAAAACCTAAACTCTTTCAAAGTTGTTGAAAAAGCAATAAATTATGAAATCGAAAGGATGACAGATTTGCTAGAAGCTGGAAACGGCGCCGAAATTGTTCAGGAAACTCGAGGCTGGGATGATGTAAAACAAAAAACTTTTAGTCAGAGAATCAAGGAGACTAGCAACGATTATCGTTATTTTCCAGAGCCAGATTTGTCAAAACTAAAAATTTCTGAAATTCCAGAATTCTCCGCAGAAAAATTGCGCGCGGAATTACCAGAATTACCTTGGGAAAAACGCACTCGATTAACAAAACTGAATTTGGGAACAGACCAAATTGAAGTTTTTATCAACGATCACAGATTGGCAAAACTTTTTGATGAAGTTTGTGAAAAATTTGGCGGCTCGTCTGACAAAGATACTGGCGAAAAATCACAAAATGAAAAAGAAATAAAATTGGCGGCCAATTATATTACTACAGATTTAATTTCATTAGAAAAAGGTACACCATCGATTATAACCCCAGCTCAGATCGTCGAATTAGTAAAAATGATTTCAGCAAATGAAATTTCTAGTCGTGGCGCAAAAGATATTTTGGCTATTTTGGTAAACGGTTCTGGCAATACTGGCGGAGCAGATGATGACAAAAATATTTCCATCCGTCAGATCGCCGAAAAAAACAATTTATTGCAACAATCAGATACCGGCGCACTAGAAGAAATTGTAAAAAAAGTTATAACCAATAATCCAAAAGTCGTCGCTGATTACAAATCGGGCAAAGTCGCATTATTGCAATTTCTGATTGGACAAGGAATGAAAGAAACAAAAGGCTCCGCAAACCCACAGGTTTTGGCGGAGGTGTTCAGGAAAAATCTTTAGAGTTTTTTGATTAAAATTTAATATAACTTTTTTATAATAGGCAGAATGTCGCCAAAAGATTCATTGAAAGAGAAAATATATTTTTGGATGAAAAGATATTTAATAAAATAACAAAAGCCGTTAGGGATTTGTTCTAACAGCTTTTGTTTGTTCCCCCTCATTTTATAGAGGGCGGGCCCGAAGGCATTTGTATATCTAATAATAAATAAATCAATATAAATTGTCAATTTTTTACTTTATAATTATTTTATTTTCTCATCTTTTTAATTTTCATCTATTTTGTTATAATATCCACACTATGCCAACAAAAATTTACATCGGAGCCGATCATGCTGGTTTCGAAATGAAACAACAATTGATACGTTTTTTGGAAAAGAAAAATTTTGAAGTTATCGACCAAGGTGCTTTTGAATTTGATGAGGAGGATGATTATCCTGACTTTATTTTTCCGGTGGCAAAAGCGGTTTCTACAGATCCGAATTCTTTCGGAATTGTGATTGGTGGTTCTGGTCAAGGCGAGGCAATTGTTGCCAATCGTGTTCCGGGAATTCGCGCAGTAGTTTTCAATGGACAGTACGAACCGGCTGATGGACGTGAAGTTCCACAGGAAATAATTATTTCTCGTGAGCATAATGATGCAAATATTTTATCTCTCGGTGCGCGTTTTCTGTCTCAACAGGAAGCTGAGGAAGCTGTCGAGACTTGGCTTGATACAGCATTTTCTGGCGAGGAAAGACATATCCGTCGAATCAGCAAAATAGATCAAATGGGATTGTAATTTTTCGCGGCCAATAATTTTGAAAAAGCCGAAATAAATTTAAAATAATTTTTTAAAAAAAATGTCAGAACAAAACAAAACAACAGAACAAAATAAAAAAATAAAAATAGTTCCAACTGTGATGCCAACTGATTTTGATGATTTTGTTGAAAAAATTCATCGCGTCGAAAAACTTGTAAAAACAATTCAAATCGATGTAATGGACGGAAAATTTGTTCCATCAGTTAGTTGGCCATACAATTCTCCAGATGACGAGGAATGGGAAAATCTTTTGAATCAAAATAATGGTTTGCCAGCTTGGGACAAAGTCGATTTTGAAATAGACTTGATGGTTGCAGACCAGATAGCTGAAGCAAAAAAATGGATTACCGCTGGAGTGTCTCGCGTTATTTGTCATGTTGAAGCATTAGAAAAAGACAAAAGTGTAGGTGAAGATAAGGATCCGATTGTAGAATTTTTTAATTTGAAAAAAGAATTTGGTGTGGAATTATATGCGGCACTTGTTCCAACAACCCCTATTTCTGTTCTGGACAAATATTTGACGAATTTTAATGATGAGCCGGATCCTAAATTAGATAAATCATTTGCAGATGTAAAAATTGACGGCGTACAATTCATGGGAATAAATAAAATCGGGTATCAAGGTCAACCATTTGAGTCGTCGATTCTAGAAAGTATAAAAACTCTGCGCCAAAAATATCCTGATTTGAAAATTAGTATTGATGGTGGTGTGAATTTTGAAACAGCACCATTACTGATTAGGGCTGGCGCAGACGCCCTAGCTTCTGGATCTCTGATTTTCAATTCAGAAAATCCGAAGGAGGTGATAGAGGAGTTGGGAAATTTAGGATAGTTTTTTGCACCCACCGCTTCTCATTTTTTAATTTAATCTGATATAATAATCTCTATGGGAAACATTAGTGACGAAAAAGTCAAAGAACTTCAACTGAAGGCGACCGATATCAGAAAATCTATTGTGGAATCTTTGACAGAGGCAGGCTCTGGCCACACAGCTGGTTCATTGGGTATGGCGGATATCTTTGCTTACTTGTATTTTTTTGCTCTCAAGCATGATCCAAAAAATCCCGATTGGCCCGAAAGAGATATTTTTGTTCTATCGAATGGACATATTTGTCCAGGTTTGTATGCCACAATGGCGCATGCTGGATATTTTCGGGTCGAAGAATTGCAAACATTACGAAAATTGGGTAGCCGTCTGCAAGGTCATCCACATCGCGAATATTTGCCTGGTATAGAAACCTCATCTGGTCCACTTGGCTCTGGAATTTCACAGGCAGTCGGAATGGCCCTGGCATTGCGAATTGATGAGGGAAAAACTACTAATAGATTTATTTATTGTATGGTTGGTGATGGTGAAATGGATGAAGGTCAAAATTGGGAAGCAATTATGACCGCCGCAAAATATCGTTTACAGAATTTGGTTCTAATAGTTGATCGAAATAATATTCAAATTGATGGTTACACCGAAGATATTATGCCTCTGAATGATTTGAAAGAAAAATTCGAAAGTTTTAATTGGCATGTTCAAGAAATTGATGGACATAATTTTGAAATGATCGATGATGCGATTGGTCATGCAAAATCGATTTTTGATAAACCATCTGTAATAATTGCTAATACTATTCCTGGCAAAGGCGTTGATGGATTTCAGAGACGACCAGAATGGCACGGCAAATCACCAAGCAAGGATGAGGCAAAAAATGCTCTCAAGGAACTACGAACTCTGCATGGGCAAATAAAATGTGATCAATTGGACTAAAAATAAATTTATGAACAGATATGATAAATAAAAAAGCAAAAATCAATCCAGATATTTTTGAGGAAAATGTTGTAAAAACTCCAACCCGCGACGGATTTGGTGACGGTGTTGTCGATGCTGGAAGAGGGGAGGCAAATGTCGTTGTTTTGACAGCCGATCTGACAGAGTCGACTCGTGCAAACAAATTTGCTGAGGAATTTCCCAATAGATTTTTTAATGTTGGAATTGCAGAACAGAATTTGGCAAGCGTTGCCAGCGGTCTAGCGGCGATGGGAAAAATTCCTTTTGCTACCAGTTACGCCATGTTTTCTCCTGGTAGAAATTGGGAACAAATACGTACTACAATTTGTTACAACGATCAGCCGGTAAAAATCATTGGTTCACATGCCGGATTGACGACTGGTCCGGATGGTGGAACTCATCAGGCGCTGGAGGATATAGCCATTACACGTGTTTTGCCTAGAATGGTGGTTATCTGCCCTTGTGATTATGAGGAAGCCAAGAAGGCCACAATTGCTTGTTCAAGGACAAAGGATCCGACATATTTGCGCTTGTCTCGCGAAAAAACACCTCAGATAACTACATCAGAAACTCCGTTTGAAATAGGAAAAGCGATAAAAGTTTTTGAGTCAAAAGAGGAGGTGGCGGATGTCGGAATTATTTCGACAGGAATTTTGTTGCATAAGGTTTTGAAAATGGCAAACGAATTAGAACAAAATGGTACAAATGTCGAAGTTTTGAATATTCACACGATAAAACCGATTGATGAAAGAGCTATAATAGAATTGGCAGAAAAATCCGGCGCAATAGTTACTGTCGAAGAACATCAGGTGGCAGGTGGACTTGGCTCTGCAGTATCAGAAATTTTGGCGAGAAATTTACCAACACCTATTGAATTTGTGGGTGTTCATGATCAATATGGACAATCAGGAAATGGAGAAGAGTTATTTTCACAATATAATTTGGACGAATCAGCTATTTTGGAAGCAGTACAAAAAGTTATTTCTAGAAAAGTTTAATAAAAAAACTTATAAAAAATTCATTAAAATAGAATTTAGAAATCCTTTATTTCTTCATGAAAACCGCGGACAATTTCTTGGCATAATTCAAAAAAGAAGGCAATTCCTGCAAAAATCCAATGGATCAACATTGCAATACCTACTATTGGCCACAAAATATAATAAATTATCTTTCCGACACTCATATTCTTTTTGGTTTGTAATAATCTGGCGCATTTTTTAGAAATTCTAATAATTTTTCCTGCGTCAAATGTCCTTCCTGTGCGCCGATATACTGCACAACACTCATAGAGTTGATTGGTCCCCACATCAGTGCTTCTTCTATATTTTTGCCCAAGGCGATTGCAATTGTAAATGTTGCCGAAAAAGAATCACCTGCACCAGTTCTATCAACCGCCGGAGCAGGATCAGGATACATTGGACCGTGCCAATATTCTTTTCCGTCAAAAACATACGCACCGTCTGGACCGTCTGTAACCACAACTATTTTTGGTCCTAGATTTTTTATACCCTCTAATAATTTTTTTGGGTCGGATTCTTTTGTTTGTAATATTTGTTGAGATTCCTCTTTGTTACAAAAGAAAATTTCGGTTGTAGCATACAAATCTTTTATTTGTTCGTAGCCCAGTTTGATCTGAAAAGTTCCTGGTTGAAAGGCGAGTTTTGTTTCGGGATGCCTCATTAGATATTTTGCGATTTCGTGATGGTGCTCAAGGGAGTTGTGAGATAGAGAACTGAGATAAATCCATTTTGGCGCTGGACTAATTTCTGGAAATTTATAATTATATTCATTATGATGTATCAAAATAGTTCTTTCTTCTCTGTATCGTAAAATGTAATTGTGATTTGATTTGTGATTTTTGTGAATTGTTATATTGGAGGTATCGATATTTTTTTCACTAAAACCCTGTAATATTTGGGAAGCATTAAAATCATCACCAATATTGGTAACTATGCCGGTTTTTAGGCCCAGTTTCATCGCTGCATGCGCTGCGTTTGGTGCATTTCCAGTTGCCAACACAACAGTTTCGTTTTTGTAGGGGATTTTCTGGCCAAATTTCATACACAACTCCTGGTGTTTTTCTGGATTATCGGTTTCTATCCAGGCATCTATCAATTCTATAAAAGTATCAATGACAACATCTCCAACTCCTAGAAAATCTATTTGTTGATTTTTCTTTGAATCTGATTTTTTTGAATTAAAAAACATATTGAATACATTTTAACAATTACTATAAAAAAATGCTAATCAGGTGTTTGATTATTTTTTATTAACATTTTTGTATTACATTATTTATAATTTGATTATTTTTGATATAATAATTTTATGACAGAAATAAACAAAGAATTATTAAAACAAACAGTTATAAAATTGATGTCTCCAGACAAAGGAATTTTGGCTGCTGATGAATCTAATGATACAGCAAACAAGAGGTTGGAATCATATAATATAACTGCCTCAGAAGAAAAACGTCGTCAATATAGAGAATTGTTTTTTGCTACACCAGAAATAGAAAAATATGTTAGCGGAATTATTATGTACGACGAAACATTTTGGCAAAAATCAAATTCTGACGTTTCATACCCCCAATTTTTGGAACAAAAGGGAATTTTGCCTGGTATAAAAGTCGACACTGGCGCAAAAGATTTTCCTGGATTTCCAGAGGAAAAGATAACCGTCGGACTTGATGATTTGCAACTGCGAGCCCAAAAATATTTTGATAATGGCGCCAAATTTGCAAAATGGCGAGCTGTGATAAAAATTGATGATGAAAAAGGTTTACCAACTGACGCAGCTATTGATGCAAATATCGAATCATTGTGTCGATATGTAAAAATTTGCCAACAGATAGGTTTGGTACCAATTATTGAACCAGAAGTTTTGTTAAATGGTAAACATTCAATCAAAAAATCAGAAGAGGTGACATCAGTTTTGCTTCTTAAATTATTTTCAAAATTAAAGGAATACGAAGCATATTTGCCAGGACTTATTCTGAAAATAGGTATGGTAATAAACGGTGATCAAAATCCAGACGAAGCCTCACCTGAAGAAATTGCAAAATCTACTGTGCGTGTTTTGAACAAAAACGTTCCAACCGAAATAGGTGGAGTAGTATTTTTGTCAGGTGGACAAACTGCCGTAGAAGCTACTACTCATTTTGACGCAATTGTTGAAACTAATGAATTGAAATTCGAAAATGCTTTTTCATACGCCAGAGCTTTGCAGGATGGTGCATTAACAATTTGGAAGGGTCAGGAAGAAAATGTTGATAATGCACGGGCCGAATTTATAAAAAGACTAAAACTAAATTCATTAGCCGATTCTGGAAAATACGACATAAAAATGGAGTATCTGGGATAAATTGCATTTAAAAAGACAATTTTCAACAGTTCTAGCTCCCAATATTGCTATTTTTATTCGAATATGTATAATTACTGTCTATGATTGAATTGAAGTCAGAAAAAAGACAAAGCGACGAAAACAGCGTTCAATTACGCAAAAACAATTTTGTTCCTGCTGTTTTTTATGGTCCAAAAGAAAAATCCACTCCAATAAAAATAAAAATCGGTGATTTCCTAAAAGTTTATGAATCTGCCGGAGAGTCAGCGATAATCGATCTAAAGGAAGGATCAAACGATCATCAATGTCTAATCCACGATGTTCAATTCGATGCTATAACAGGACAACCAATTCATGCTGATTTTTATGTAATAGAAAAAGGCAAAAAAATCGAAGTTTCAATTCCATTGCATTTCGTTGGAGAATCTCCAGCCGAAAAAAATCTTGGTGGTGTGTTGATAAAAGTTATGCACGAATTGGATATCAAGGCTATGCCAAAAGATTTGCCAACTCATTTAGATATAGATATTAGTTCTCTTGTTGATTTTGAATCAAAAATCAAAACCGGTGATATAGTATTACCAAGTGGTGTAGAATTGGATTCTGATCCAAATGATGTTATAGCATTGGTACAGGCTCCTAGAGAGGAAAAAGAAGAAGAGCCAGCTGCAATTGACCTAGATTCAATAGAGGTTGAGGCAAAAGGTAAAAAAGAAGAAGAAGGAGCTGAATCAGCAGAAACAGAAGCAAAATAAGGGTTATTTGAAATATTCCACAGCTTGTTATAAACATGCTATAATTACCGACAGTAAAATGTCGTTTTTTATTTACAAACAAAAGAATAATTTTTTTACAAAATCAATTAGTTTTTTTTTGATCTCAACTTTTCTTGTTACGGTTTCGACAGGAATTTCTACATTTTCAACAAAACCAGAAACAGCTTCTGCTCAAACAAATATCGATGCCGCGGAAAAAAGATTACGAGAGGAGTTGGCAAAACTAGAGGAACAGCAAGCAATTTTGGAAGCATCACTTCGTGAGCAACAGTCAAAAACCGCAACAATTCAAAGAGATGTTAATATTTTGTCTGACCAAATTCGACAAGCCGAACTCAATATCAGAAGAAAAAATCTAGAAATAGAAAATATAAAAGGAACAATAGAATTGAAACAGAATACAATTGCCGAATTAAATTTAAAAATGGAAAGAAGCAAATTAATTTTGTCGGAATTGCTTCGTAAGGCCAATCAAATTAGTGAAATTTCTTTTTCTGAAATAATTTTGACAAATGATAATTTGACCGATTTTTTTGCAAAAATTGATTCCTATTCAAATATTCAAATTCAACTAGATGAATTATTTAAGGAAATAAAAAGCATAAAAGCTGAAACAGAAGAAGAGACAGAAAAGCTTTCCGCGCAACAAAGAAAAGAATTAGACTTAAAAAAAGAAATTGAATCACAAAAATCGGTTGTTGCCACAAAAAAGAGCACACAAGACAATTTGCTATCAATTAGTAAAAATTCGGAGTCAGCTTATCAAACTTTTATTGCTGAAAAGAGGGCTCAGGCTAGCGCAATCAGAACAGCATTGTTTCAGTTGAGAGACGGCACCGGAATACCATTTGGTGAAGCATTGAGATATGCCGAAGCTGCTTCCAGAGCAACGGGCGTTAGAACAGCTTTTATACTTGGTATTTTGAAACAAGAAAGTGATATCGGAAAAAATGTTGGAACTTGTGTAATTACTGATTTGTCTAGTGGTCAGACAAGAAGTTTGAATTCTGGAAATGTTTTTGCAAATGGAATTCATCCAACTAGAGATTTGCCATTATTGCAGACAATTGTTA
This sequence comes from Minisyncoccota bacterium, assembly GCA_035327525.1. GTDB lineage: Bacteria > Patescibacteriota > Minisyncoccia > Phycocordibacterales > JAACPR01 > JAKLEX01. The sequence goes on from DAOLDC010000005.1 coordinate 18,192, forward strand.
AATCCCTTGGAATGAAGCCGGAGGACACAAGGGTTTCTTGTCCACAAAGTATTGGTTATGGTGGAGCTATGGGACCATCACAATTTATTCCTTCAACATGGAATTCATATATTTCAAAGATACAACAAGCTGTTGGTGTTTATCCAAGTCCATGGAATCCACAACATGCAATAATGGCCACGGCTCTGTTTACAAAAGATTTGGGTGCCGCAGCCGGTGGTTATTCGGCCGAGAGAGAGGCTGCAGGTAGATATTATGCCGGAGGTAATTGGAGCACCTTGGGCCTTGGCTATGCCAACAGCGTATTGGCTCATGCCACAGAATTCCAAAGACAAATAGACTTTTTGGCTGAAGTTGACTAGTTTTGTATTCAAATTACAACATCGGTTTGCTTTTTGGTACTATATTTGATATAGTCTTTTCACAATGAAAAAAGAAATTCACCCAAAAGATTATAGAGAAGTTATATTTTCTGACACATCAAGTGGCGAAAAATTTTTGATTTCTTCAACTATCAAATCTTCAAAGACAGAAAAATGGAAGGATGGCAAAGAATATCCAGTAGTCAGTGTTGAAATTTCTAGCGCATCACACCCATTTTATACCGGAAAAGAAAATATCGTTGACACAGCAGGTAGAGTAGAAAAATTCAAGGCTCGCAAAGCAAAATCAAAAAAAGCTTAACTCACTATTTTTTATAACTTTTATTCTGTAAATATTTTATTTGCAGAAATAAATTTTTATATATAATTACAAAAAAGATGAACTTGGAAGAATACAAAAAAAATTATAAGACAAAATTCCTAGCGGAGGAATACGAAAGACTTTTAAACAAAAAAAAAGAAACTTTGGATTTGGGAACAGATGATCCTGAGATGAAAAACATGGTTGAATTGGAAATAAAAGATTATGATGTACAGCTAGAATCAGTCAAAAAACAAATCGAAAAAATAATCGAATCAGAAAAAGAAGAAGTAACTTTTCCAAACGAAATAATTTTAGAAATTAGAGCAGGTGCTGGTGGTGATGAGGCTTCTATTTTTGCCACACAATTGGCCAATATGTACTTGAAGTACGCTGAAAAAAACAAATGGAAAGTAGAAAGAATTTCGGAGTCAAATAGTGATGCTGGTGGCTATAAAGAAGCTATTTTTGAAATTCACGGCAAGGATATTTATCGAAAATTGATGTACGAAACAGGCGTTCATCGTGTCCAGAGAGTTCCAATCACCGAGAAATTGGGTCGCGTTCACACATCGACTGCATCTGTTGCAATTTTGCCACTTAGAAAAAATACTGGATTTGTATTGAATCTTTCTGATTTGGAATTTGAAACTTCTCGATCAGGTGGTGCTGGCGGACAAAATGTCAACAAAGTCGAAACCGCCGTCAGAGTCATACACATTCCAACAGGATTGGCTGTCAGGTCCACTTCTCAAAGAAGCCAAATAAAAAACAAAGAAACCGCAATTAGTATTTTGACTGCAAAATTGGAGGAGCTAAAAAGAATAGAAGACGACAAAAAATTTGGCGATCAAAGAAAAAATCAAATTGGTAGTAATGATAGATCCGAAAAAATTCGAACTTATAATTTTCCACAGAACAGAATTACAGATCATCGGATCAATGAATCATGGCACAATATCGACACTATTCTGGATGGAGAACTGGATGATGTAATTGATACAATTCAAAATCATATAAAATCGATTGAATCCGAAAAAGAGACAGCCTAATATTTGATGTTTGTTTGTTGGATTTCTCAATACACTAACCCGCTTGCCATTTTAGTCAATATTTGTTAGACTCGTTGCTACATGATTACAACAAAAGACAACAAAAAAGATCAAATAAAAGAAATGTTCGAAGTCGGTGCGCATTTTGGATATTTGAAATCTCGTAGACATCCTTCGACAAAACCTTTTATTTTAGGAAAAAAGAATAATGTTGAAATATTTGATTTGGAAAAAGTTTCAGCAAAATTACAAGAAGTTCTAGATTTTGTTGCTAGTGTTGCAAAGGAAAACAAGCAAATTTTGTTTGTTGGTGGAAAAACAGAATCCCAAATAATTATCAAGGAAATCGCCGAAAAAATAGAAATGCCATATGTCGCAGGTCGTTGGATTGGTGGAACACTTACAAATTTCGATGAAATTAGAAAAAGAGTCAACAAATTTGTCGATTTATCAACAAAAAGAGACAAGGGCCTTCTTGGTAAATACACAAAAAAAGAAAGACTTTTGATTGAGCGACAAATAAAAAAACTAGATCACACTTTTGGTGGAATTGTTAACATGAACACAAAACCAGCTGCTGTTTTTATAATTGATTCAGACAAAGAAAAAATTGCTAGAGATGAAGCGATAAAAGTCGGTGTGCCAGTTATTTCATTGTGCGGTTCCGATTGCGACATTTCAATGATAAAATATCCTATACCAGCAAACGATTCCTCCGTAAAAAGTATTACTTATTTTACAAAGGAAATTGCTGAGACTTACAAATCAAATAAATTAAGCAAATAAACAATGGTTACAACTGAGCAAATCAAAGCATTAAGAGATGAGACAAAAGTATCAGTAATGCAATGTAAAAAAGCATTGGAAGAGGCGAATGGAGACATGGATAAGGCTAGGATTATTTTGAGAGAAAAAAGTGCTGCGGCAGCCGAAAAAAAGTCAGATAGAGCATTGGGTGCTGGAACAATAGCTACATATGTTCACGCTGGTGGAAATGTTGCTGCAATGGTTGAATTGCTTTCAGAAACTGATTTCGTCTCAAAAAATGATGAATTCAAGGCTCTGGCAAGAGAAATAGCAGTTCAGGTTGTTGCAACCTCGCCAAAATTTGCAAAAGAAGAGGATGTTGAAGGCGAAATTACCCCAGAAATCTCAGAACAAATATTAGTAAATCAAATTTATTTCAAAAACCCAGAAATAACCATAAAAAGTTTGATTAACGAAGCTTCCCAAAAATTTGGAGAAAAAATAGAGATTGGTCGCATAGCCAGGTTTGCCGTGCTAGAATAATTCAGAAATGTATATTTTAATTTATTTATTCTCAATATCACTTTTTTTGATTATATTTATGCTAGCATATCGCTGGTATGAATTGCGTTATAACAAAAACTTTTTATCTGTGAATTTCAAAAACAAATCTGATACTTATTTGATTAGTATATTTTATAAATTCCTGGATGCATTTTTCAAAAAACAAAAATCTTTTTTTTCTTTTATTTCTGCGATACCAAATTATGTAAACGAGATCCTGCATATAATTTGGCGTAATTTTTCTGAAAAAATTGACCGTTATTTCGAAAAATTGCGTAGCCACAGAAAAGATGGAAAAAAAGGCAAAGTTTCGATATACTGGCAAAAGATCAGAAAAGATGATTCGGATGATGTATCGTTGAATAGTCCAGACAATCATGATGGTCCAAATGATCTGAATGGGGGTCCAAAACAAGATTAAACAAGCCACCTTAGCTCAGTTGGTAGAGCAACCGCCTTGTAAGCGGTAGGTCGTCGGTTCAACTCCGACAGGTGGCTCAAAAATGGAATATAGAAACACACCTTATTTTCATGTTGCACATGCCAGAGACCTAACAGGTAGAGATAGGATATTATATAGGGCGTTGGAAATTTTTCCTGGTGTAGTTTCTTGGGGAACATTGATTGGAATTGTTATTTTTTCTATATACAAGCCTGTTTGGGCGGCGATATTTATTATTATTTTTGACGTTTTTTGGCTTTTGAAAACTATCGATTTGAGTATTCACCATTATTATAATTGGCGCAGAATGAAACATAATTTGGAGCAGAATTGGCTAGATAGAATTTCCAATTTCCGATATGAAAATTTACAACATTTAATTATTTTGCCTTTTTATAATGAGGACGAAAATGTTGTTGATATGTCAGTTTCTGCAATCGCCAATTCAAAATACAAACTAGGAAATATTCATCTTGTTCTTGCAACAGAAGAAAGAGCCGGAGAAAGTGCCCAAATAATTGCTAGAAAACTAAAATCAAAATACGAAGGAAGAATAGGACAAATTCTTATAACAACACATCCAAAAGATCTTCCTGGAGAAATTTCAGGAAAGGGACCAAATATAACCTATGCCGCAGAACAAGCTAGACAAAAAATAATTAATCAAAATAATTGGAAATATGAGGATGTTATTGTTTCGGCATTTGATGTCGATACAGTTATTCTTCCACAATACTTTGCTTGTTTGACTTGGCATTTTTTGACAACAGAGGACCCTTTGAAATCTTCTTTCCAACCAGTTCCGCTTTATAACAACAATATTTGGGAAGCACCGTTTTTATCCAGAATCGCAGCAACATCTAGTACTTTTTGGCAAATGATTCAGCAGGAGAGACCAGAAAAGCTTGTAACATTTTCCTCACACTCCATTCCATTCAAAGCACTTTATGAAGTTGGTTATTGGCAAAAAAATATGGTTTCGGATGATTCTAGAATTTTTTGGAATTTGTTTTTGGCAAATGATGGAAACTACAAAACTGTGCCGATTTCTTATCCCGTATCAATGGATGCCAATTTGGCCCCAACAACATGGCAAACAATGAAAAATATTTATAAACAACATCGTAGATGGATGTGGGGAGTAGAAAACATCCCGTATTTATTATTTGGATTTATAAAAAACAAAAAGATTTCTTTTTCAAAAAAATTCCGATACGCATTTGTTCAAATCAGTGGTTTTTGGTCACTGGCAACAAATCCATTGTTGATTTTGTTACTAGGATGGTTGCCAATAGTTTTGGGTGGGTCAGAGTTTCGAACAACTGTTTTATCATATAATTTACCGATTGTAACTAGAAATTTGATGCTAGTGGCAATGTTGGGACTAGTTTTGTCAGCAATAATATCCATTTATTTACTTCCTCCGATGCCAGTATCTTACACAAAAAGAAAAAGAAGATTTGTTATTGCTTTTGTTCAGTGGATATTTATCCCATTTTCTATTATAGTATTTGGGTCACTACCAGGACTTGATGCTCAAACCAGATTGATGTTAGGAAAATATTTTGGTAAATTCTGGGTAACACCAAAACATCGTAAAATTCAAAATGAAACCATTATCTCGTAAAATTAGAAAAAGCATGTTTTGGGGATTATTTTTGGTTTTTTTACTAATTACGCCTTTTATTTTGGCAAAATCTTTTGGATACAAACTTGATAGAATTGATGATATTTTGAAGATCACCCAAACTGGTGGAATATATATACATTCCAATATTAGTAATGCCAGAATTTATATTGATGATAAATATTATGAAAATAATGGTTTGTTGATTCGTAATACGTTGATTCAAAAATTACTTCCAGATCATCAATACGAAATCGTGATACAAAAAGACGGTTTTAATGACTGGCGAAAAAAACTAAATGTTTATCCATCAGTTGTAACTGAGGCAAGAGTTTTGATGTTACCACAAGAAATTCAAAAAACCCCACTACTGGATATGGATTATTTGTATGATTTGGGATTTGATATAGACGAGGAACTTTTGTCAGCCGAAAAAACAAAGCTCATTGCTGATATAAATTTGGCAAATGAAAAAGCTTTGGAATTAGCAAAACAAAAAGCAACTACAGTAATTACTGACGAAAAACCAATAGTTGAAACAGAAGATCCAAAAATAAAAATTCCAGATTATTTTGCCAGATTTGGTGTTATTGATCCCCTGGAATTAAAAAACCTAATATATAACAATGATCAGGTTGGCTGGATAGATAATGATAACATCATTATCAATTGGACTGATCCAAAAAAAACTATACCGTATTATTTTTGTTTGGAATGGAATGTTTGTCGAGAGTCAATTATTGTTGACTGGGGTGACGAAATATTAGCCTTTGATTATTTGCCTGGTCGTGATGATGTTTTGATAATTTTGGTAAAGGAGGGATTGTTTGCTGTAGAAATCGATGATCGTTCCGAAAGAAACATTCAGCCTATTTATATTGGAGAAAATATAGAATTTAAGAAAAATAATATTGGCAAAATAGTAGTTTCAGATAGTGGAAGTTTTTATCAGCTAGAATTATAGTTTCTGGTGAAAATACATTTTTTGTTATAGAATTGTCGCTATGGATACTCAGAAGGGACACATACACATAATCAATAGAATGATCGATGATATTACAACGATATTTGTCGGCATGGGTTTTGAGGTTGCCCTAGGTAATGAAATTGAGGATGAATATCACAACTTTGATGCGTTAAATGTTCCCAAGGATCACCCAGCCAGAGATATGCAAGATACTTTTTGGCTAGTTACTGATCCGAGAAAATTACTCAGAACTCACACCTCGAATGTTCAAATTCGCTATATGGAAAAAAACGGTCCACCGTTGCAAATCGTTGCACCAGGAAAAGTTTATCGTTACGAAGCAACGGACAAAACTCACGAAGTACAGTTTCATCAAATAGAAGGTTTGGTTGTTGGTGAAGGGATAAATATGGGCCACCTAAAATTTGCTCTGAATTCTTTTATAAAAAAACTTTATGGCGAAAATACAGAGATCAGGTTTCGACCTGGATATTTTCCGTTTGTGGAACCAGGAATAGAAATCGATATGAAAAACAAAAACGGCAAGTGGGTGGAAGTATTGGGCGCTGGAATGGTTCATCCAAATGTTCTGAATAATGTCGGAATCAATAGTCGCAAATACAGCGGATTCGCCTTTGGTGCCGGTATTGATAGATTGGTCATGATGAAATACGGTGTTGATGATGTTAGAAATTTTTATAATGGGGATTTGCGATTGATAAATCAGTTTTAGTAAAATGTTAATATCATATAATTGGCTAAAAGAATATTTTGAAAAACTTCCAGATCCAAAAAAATTGGGAGAAATTTTGAATGTCAAATCTTTTGAGGTTGAGTCAATTGATGCAGTTGATGACGATTTTGTTCTAAATATAGATGTGTTACCAAATAGATCACACGATTGCTTGTGTCATTCTGGTGTTGCTAGAGAAATCGCAACCGTTGTTGAGGGAGTCAATTTTATAGAAAAACGTGCTGGAAAAATTTTTGCCGATTCTGTGAGAGGTGTAAAACAAGAAATAACAAAATTAAAAGGCGCCACAATTCAGGTTGAGGTCAAAACTGATTTTTGCCGAAGATATGTTGCAAGAGAGATCAAAAATATTCAAATAAGAGAGTCTCCAATAGAAATCAAAAATAAACTCAAATCACTGGGTCAAAAATCAATAAATAATATAGTCGATATTTCTAATATTGTGATGTTTGAAATGGGACAGCCAATGCACGCTTTTGACTCTGACAAATTGTCTGGAAACAAAATAATAATTCGTCCCGCAGAAAATGGTGAAAAAATATTTACACTAGACAAGCAGGAAATAAATTTGTCAGAAAATGATCATGTTATTGCTGATGAAAAAAATATTCTGGCAGTAGCTGGAGTAAAAGGTGGCAAGATTGCCGAAGTTGATATAAATACAAAAAATCTAATTCTAGAATCAGCAAATTTTGTTCCAAGTTTGGTAAGAAAAACTGCAAAAAAAATCGGCATAGGTACTGAGTCGTCAAAAAGATTTGAAAATGAAATTACTCCAGAAATTTGCGTTGAAGCAATTGATTTGGCGACGGAATTGATTATCAAATATGCTTCAACAGACCAAACCGAAGTTTATGAATATGTAGATCATTATCCACAGAAATGGCTTCAATACAAAACAGGTGTTTCATTATCAGAAATAGAAAAAGTTTTGGGATTAAAAATATCCAATACTGATGTTGAAAAATCCTTAAAATTGTTGAATTTTGAATATGAAATAATAGATGTTAGAAGTTTTATTGTAAATGAAGCAAAAAAACATTTAGGAAAACCATATAAGTATGGCGCAAGTGTTAGACGAGATGCTCCGAACCTTTTTGATTGCTCATCTTTTTCTGCTTACATTTATTTTTTGGCTGGAATTCCAATTCCTAGAATTTCTATCGAACAATCTATTTTTGGTGTAGAAATTACAGAAGAAGAATTATTGCCCGGCGATTTAGTATTTTGTAATACAGGTGATGCAAAAAATAAAATTCATTTTGAAACAGTCGAATTTTTGCCTGGAACAAAAGTTGAATCCGGAATAGATCATGTTGGAATTTATATTGGAAATGGCGAAGTGATACATTCTAGTAGTCATAACAAAAACGGCATCGAAATTCATAAATTACAAAACCATAGTGACTTTTCAAAAAATACCAAATTCGGCAGAATAATAAATGACAAAGATAGATTTGTTGTCAAAATCCCAAAATATCGACTGGATATTGGTTCAAATTCTGGAATTGATATAAAAAGCACTGTTGAATTGATAGAAGAAATCGGCAGAGTCCATGGCTATGAACATATCGATGATCAACCAATAAATAACTCTGGATTTGTGGCAAAAATAAATAAAGTTTATGCGTATAATAATATAATTAGAAAAGTTTTGACTGACGCTGGATTTAGCGAAGTTATAACTTACTCATTTACATCAGCTGGAGAAATTTCTCCAGAAAAACCAATTTCAGAAGACAAAAATTTTTTGCGAACAGAAATTTCTACAGGTATCAAAGACTCGTTAGAAAAAAATATAAAAAATGCAGATTTGTTGGGTGTTGATACAATAAAAATATTTGAAATTGGAAAAGTTTTCAAAAACAATTCTGAAAATTTGAATCTTGCAATAGGGGTCATCAATAGGGCCGGATTTAAAAAACCAAAAGCATCAGAAGTCATAATGGGGGCGGTAGATATTTTATCAAAACAATTTGATGGAAAAATAAAAATAAATCCAAAAACCGATCAAAGTATTTTAGAGATAAATTTGGATGAAATATATGATAATTCATCAATAAACATTCCAGAAAAATATATTGATATTGGTAATTCGCCAGAAAATAAATACAAACCAATTTCTGCTTATCCATTTATACTGCGAGACATTGCTGTTTGGTTACCAAATTCAATAAATTCCGAAAAATTGTTAAATATAATAAAAGAAAAATCCGGTGAGTTGTTAGTCAACTTCAGGCTATTTGACGAATACAAAAAAGAAGATAAAACTTCATATGCATATAGATTGGTTTTCCAATCCCACAAAAAAACAATGACTGATGCGGAAATAAATATAATAATGCAAAACATTAACGACGCAATTCAGAATGAGGGTTGGGAAGTTAGATAGCGCGACGATTTGCTGTTGATGTAAATTTATTTTTAATTTAATTTTTCTTATAAAATATTTTAACTTGATTTGCTATAAATAATTATGGAAAACACAGGAGATCAAAAAATGAAAAAAGTTTTACCAGTTCCTTTTGTATCACAAAATTCTTTTGATGTGCCAGCAGAATTTCATAATAATGCTTGTGGTATAGCGTGCACAAAAATGATATTAGATTACATGCCAGAGTCATACAAACCAGAATACTTGATGGGTGGTTTGAGAACAATGAATGATTTGATAGAAGAGGGTATTGTAATCGGGGGTTTGACCGATAACGGTTGGAAACATGATTCACTGGTTCGACTATTGAGAAATCGCAACATAATGTCCTATTGTCAGGAATATAGGTCGATCGATATTGTTATTGACCAGATTCATGGTGTAACTTTTTCTGAGGGCAAAAATTATCCAGATATTCAAAATATCGGAATAGAAAAAATAATCAAAAAAATCAATTCAGGTTTACCAACAATAGTATCTGTAATGCCAAACTTTAACGATAACAAGGAAACACATTTGATATTGATAATTGGTTATGAAATAGAAAAAATACCCCAGAACAGTGACCAGCCTATTAATGGATCATTTTATTATCATGATCCAGACTCCAGAAATGGCACAGAAAAAAAGAACAAAAAAATCACAATAAATGATTTTATAAAAAAATGGAGAAATTTGGCCATTTTTGTGGATTAAGGCCTGCATAGCGGGCCTTTTCTATTTTTGCATTATTGAGATACCTACAAGTTATTCATATTAAATACTTGATTTTTGGCTTGTTAAAATATCGGTTTTTTGCTAAAATAAGAAGAAATTTATGAAAGATAAAAAAGCAGGGCACCTGTATAACGCTGATGAAATCACAGTTCTGGAAGGTCTTGAACCAGTCAGAAAGAGACCAGGAATGTACATTGGAACAACTGGTCCAGACGGACTCCATCATTTGGTTACTGAGATTTTTGATAACTCTAGAGACGAGGCCATGGGTGGTTTTGCTAACAATATAGAGGTCGTTTTGTTACCAGATGGATATGTTAGGGTAGCTGATAACGGTAGAGGAATTCCCATAGACAAGCACAAACAAACAAAAGTTTCTGCATTAGAAACAATTATGACAACGTTGCATGCGGGAGGAAAGTTCGGAGGGGAGAATAGTGGTTACAAAGTATCTGGAGGTTTGCACGGAGTGGGTGCATCTGTCGTAAATGCATTATCGACACATGTTATTGCAGAAGTTCATCGTGATGGCGAAAAATATCGTCAGGAATACAGCATTGGAAAACCAAAGTATTCTGTAAAAAAAATCGGTAAAACAAAACATAATGGAACAGTTATCACTTTCAAACCTGATGCAAGTATTTTTGAGACAGTTGAATTTGATTTCAAAAAAATAGTAGATCATCTTCGACTACAGGCATATTTGGTAAAAGGACTAAAAATAACCGCAGTTGATGCTCGTGAATACAAAGAAAAAATAGACTTGGAACAAGTTTTGTATGTAATGGAAAACTTCATAAATGCTCCATCAAAATCATTTTATTTCGAAGGAGGTTTGGCATCATTGGTTAGTTTCAAAAATAAATTTCAAAAACCAGTTCATAAAAATATTTTTTATGTAGAAAAAAATCTAGAAGAAGCAGGTGTTGCTGTCGAAGTGGCATTACAATATGTTGATGATATTTCACCCAGAATAACAGCTTTTGCAAATAATATTTATAACAGCGAGGGTGGAACTCATATTACAGGTTTCAAAACCGCATTGACCAGAAGTTTGAATAGTTATGGAAAGAAAAATAATTTAATAAAAGAAATTGACGGTGGATTTACTGGAGACGATGTATTGGAAGGAATAACTGTAGTTGTCTCTGTAAAAATGCCGGAAATTCAATTCGAAGGTCAAACAAAATCAAAATTAGGATCGACCGAAGCGCGCGGAGCTGTGGAATCTGTTTTTGGAGAATCATTTAACGAGTTTTTGGAAGAAAATCCAGATGATGCAAAGGCGATAATCAATAAGGTAATTCTAGCATTGAGAGCTAGAAAGGCAGCCAAGGCAGCAAAGGATTCAGTACTTAGAAAAGGGGCACTTGAGGGAATGACATTGCCAGGAAAATTGGCTGATTGTCAGACCAAATCAGCTGAAGAATCTGAATTGTTTATTGTTGAGGGAGATTCTGCTGGTGGTACCGCAAAGACAGGTAGAGATCGTAGAACTCAAGCCGTTCTACCACTTCGAGGAAAAATTCTCAATGTAGAGAGAGCTCGTTTGGACAAGATGCTAGCTTCGGAACAAGTCAAAAATCTAATTGTTGCCTTGGGAGCAGCTATTGGTGATACTTTTGATATAACAAAATTACGCTATCACAAAATAATAATTGCAACAGATGCCGATGTTGACGGTGCACACATCAGAACCTTGCTACTAACTCTTTTCTATAGATATTTCAAACCGATTATTGATGGCGGATATTTGTATATTGCCCAACCACCATTGTACAAACTGACTCGCGGAAAAGAAATTCATTATGTTTTTGATGATGCTGACAAAAACAAAATTTTAGGAAAACAATCCGAAGAAATAGATGATGGATCAGAAGATGAAACTGAAGATTCAGACGAAGAATCAAGCGAAGAAACAGACACTGATTCAGTCGATGGTGAAATCGATAACAAGTCAAAAAAAGTTTCAGAAAATAATTCAAAAAAAGCCGAAGCAAAGTGGCGAATACAGAGATACAAAGGTCTCGGTGAAATGAATTCTAACGAGCTGAAAGAGACTACAATGGATATAAATAATCGAGTACTGAAGCAGGTGACAATAACTGATGTTGTCGAAGCTGACTCTGTGTTTGATATGTTGATGGGAACTGATGTTCCAGCCAGAAAAGCATATATCACAAATAATGCAAAAAACGCCGATTTGGATATTTAATATCCCAGTATAAAACCGGTGCTATTTGATAAGAATAGTGGTAAAAATTAATTAGTAACTCGAAGTGTAATTGAATCAAAATTGTTTCCTTTGTTTGATTCCACAACATCATCATCAGAGTCAATTTCAACTTCTAATGTGTATCTACCGACATCCGGTCTATTAAATTTAACAGTTATTTCTTTTGATTCTCCAGGTCGAAGAGACGCTTGTCTAGAAGATAGATATTCATCATCGTCATTATACGGAACACCTAATATTTCAAAACGCCATGTACCAGAATCTCTATTTCCGATATTTTTTACTACAAATCTAACTGCAGCTTCTTGGTTTCTTGTTACAGAATTTGACTCGATAAATCTAGTCCCGCTCATACGCCCAACTTCCAAACCTGATATTTCCAAATCTGCTCTAGATGATGTAGAAGTTCCACCACCAGTTGATGTTCCACCAGTTGAACCACTGACAATATTTACAGACAGTATATTATTAGCTTTTGTTGATTCTAATACTGAATTGAAAGGATCGACATTTATAACTACAACTCCGTTAACTACATTATCAAAAGTAAGAGTGTATCTAATTCCTTGTCCTGGTGCTAATTGTGGTTGCATTGGTGACAATTCTGTACTTAATCCTGGTAGGTTGTATGTAAAAAACCAATTTCCAGTTGTTCTACCCCCAATATTAGAAACTGTAAATTGTAATATTCTATTACCCAATACTGTTGGATTAGAAACCGCCAAATCCGCCGGCAATATTGCTACAGGTGCTGGTGCTACTGATAATGGTTGTTGGCTGCTAGTAGATGTTTGCGCTGGAGTAGTGGGAACAGTTGAAACAGTCTCTGTTGTTATTGTTGTAGCCGCAATATCTCCTGTAGGCGCCTGTCCCTCGTTGTTTTGAACAGTTATAACGACTTCACCGCTAGCTTCTATTTGTTGATCAGAACTTTTTATGTAAACGATTTCGATTGGTAGATCAATAAAAGAGTTTTTTCTAGCCAAATCAGCTTCCAATTCTATAGAACTCTGATTGTTTGGTAATGGATATCTAGTGTTGCACAAAATAAATTGTGTAGAATCGGCATCTGACTTGAGTATCAGTCTGAAATCCTCTACACATTTGTAGGTCAATTTGTACTCACCAACTTCTTCCGGCTTATAATTCCATGAAATCAAAAATTTGTCCCCATCAATTAGATTTGGGTTGTTTACGACAACCTCTATTTTGTTTTTTGAGAATGGTGAAGACATCCAATTACCAATTGAGGCAAAAGAAGAAAAAGCCATTGGTATTATTTTTACCACAGCAAAGGCTAATATTATTACTACAATTACTATTGCCACTATAAATAGGGCACGCAAAGCAACACTTTTGATTGTTTTTTTATCTTCCATAATATCGGCATTGTATCATATGTATGGGCATGTTGTCAAATTTTTTTGATGCATTGGATTTGCTTTGGCTTCTTGCTTTTTTTCTAAAATATAGTAATCTTTTATACATTATGTCACAAGATAATTTGGTACTAATCAAAAACAAGCAAACAGGTGAGGTGTATTGGACACGCAAAAATCGTCGCAAAGTAGAACGCAAAATCGAACTAAAAAAATTCAGCAAGAAATTAAAAAAGACTGTCGTTTTCAAAGAG
>DAOLDC010000006.1:0-31229 GCA_035327525.1 Minisyncoccota bacterium
CTCTAAGCAAAACCTTTAAATACCGAGACCTAAAGGCAGGTAATTATCTAAGGATGGTTTCAGTGAAACAGCGTAAAGCTGTCAACCAAAACGTCCTCGATGAAACACCAATGGGATAGCCCCTTTGCTTAGAGATTTATGTCTTTGAAAAAATAATCATCAAGACCTTGTATAAAAAACTTTATACATGCTATAATAACATATACAAATATTATGTCAAGTCTCCCAACCACACAAAACAGCAAGGCAATTAATAATAAGGTAGATAACTTTTTAGATCAAGAGCTTCGTCCAAAGGTCTGGGATGAATATATTGGTCAAGAAAACATAAAAAATAACCTAAATATTTTACTAAAAGCGGCAAAACAGAGGGCACATCCTCCAGAGCACATTCTCTTTTATGGCCCTCCAGGACTGGGTAAAACGACGCTAGCTCATCTAATTGCTCATCATACAAATTCTCAAATAAAAATAACTTCCGGTCCATCAATTGAGAAAGTTGGTGATATTGCCTCGATTTTAACAAATCTCAATTCTGGGGATATCCTGTTTATAGACGAGGTTCATAGACTAAACAAGTCGGTTGAAGAGGTTCTTTACCCTGCTATGGAATCTGGCAATTTGGATATTATTATCGGAAAAGGTCCATCCGCCAGAACTATTCAGTTAGAATTGCCACCCTTTACAATGATTGCGGCAACTACCAGAATTTCGATGCTTTCTTCCCCACTACGTTCTAGATTTTCTGGTGGAATTTTTCGTTTAGAATTTTATTCGGAAAGTGAAATAGAAAAAATAATAAAAAGATCAGCAAAAATACTGAAAATAGAAATTGAAGATGATGCCTGTACAGAAATTGCAAAGCGAAGTCGTCGAACTCCAAGAACTGCAAACTATTTACTAAAAAGATGTCGCGATTATGCACAGGTCAACGAAACAGTTTTGAACAGAAATTCTGTAGACAAAACATTAGACATGTTACAGATAGACGATGTTGGATTAACGCGTGCTGATAGAAATATTTTGGAATCAATAATAGAAAAATTTAATGGTGGCCCGGTTGGATTGAATACAATCGCGATGTCACTATCAGAGGAACCTGGAACGGTTGAAGAATTCAATGAACCATATTTGATTCAAATGGGTTTTATTGAAAGAACTTCTCGCGGTAGAATTGTTACAGAAAAGGGTTATGAGCATCTAAAAATCAAAAAAAATGTCAGGACATAATAAATGGTCAAAAATAAAAAATAAAAAGGGGGCAGAAGACGCAAAAAGGAGTCAGGTTTTTTCAAAATATTCAAAATTAATAACCGTAATATCAAAAAAGGTTGGTGGCAAAATTTCTTCTCCAGAATTGGCTGCAATCGTTGAATCTGCAAAAAAAGAAAATATGCCAAAAGACACAATAGAAAGGGCTATAAAAAAAGGAACGGATTCTGGTACTCTAGATATGGAAAATGTTGTTTACGAAACATATGGACCGGGTGGTGTAGCAATAATTATCGAGGGTTTGACTGATAGCAAAAACCGCACGGCAGCAGAAATTAGACATTTATTATCAAAAAACGGCTATGAATTGGCACAACCCGGTGCAGCATCATGGGCATTCGAAAAAGAAGGTAACAAATGGGTTGCAAAAACACTTGTAGATTTGTCAGACGAAGATTTGGAAAAATTATCGTCACTTGTTGATTCTTTCGAAGAATTAGAGGATGTACAAGAGGTTTTTACAAACGCAGAATAAAAAATGTTAGAATTCTAATATGAAAATATTAGCTATTGATCCAGGCTATGAAAGGCTTGGAATTGCAATTTTGGATAAAGATAAAAAAGAAAAAGAATCTTTTGTTTATTCAGAATGTTTCAAGACAAGTTCGAAAGAATCTCATCCAGACAGACTTGGAAAAATTCAAAAAAAAATTTCTGAAATAATTTCGGAATTTGATCCAAAAGAGTTGGCAATCGAAAGTTTATTTTTTAATACAAATCAAAAAACAGCGATGAAGGTGTCGGAAGCGCGCGGGTCAATAATTGCTACGGCAAAAAATGCCGGATTGGAAGTTTTTGAATACAAACCTCAGGAAATAAAAGTTGCCGTTACGGGTGACGGAAGGAGTGACAAAAATTCGATTATGAAAATAATGCCCCTTTTGATAAAAATTCCTAATACTGTCCAAATTGATGACGAGTTCGACGCGATTGCATGTGGCCTGACACATTTGGCAATAAGAAAAAATAAATAAAAAATAATAGGCTCGTAGTTCTGGAAGCAGAACTACGAGCCTATTTGATTGTGTTTGGTGGGGTTGTTTGGACCCCACCATTTCCAGCGACTTTTGGAATTATGCCGCGGCTTGCCGGCGGTGGCGGGTGTCGATTATGTACACCCGATCCCCACGCTGCCGGAAGCGGACGCCCGGTTTGTGCAGCTTCTGAAGGCGCAGCAACAGGCTCTGCCGAGCGCGTCGAAGCATTGGGTATTTGATTATTTGCCCCTTCAACTTCTCGCGGCGACTGGTTCTCCGGTAACTCGATCGGTTCGCCGAGTTTTCGGCGGTGGGCTGCGTGCGCCCACTGGCTTGCAACGGGTTGCCGTCTGCGCGAGAACGACGAATGTCGTTCTCCTTCTGCTTCTGGCGCCGAGGGTCTTCGGCAGGCGTTGTGCGCCGCGCCTCTGTCAGAAAGATCCATAACGCCAAAAGCACAAAAATAATTCCTGCGCCGGTTTTTGTAATGTACACGATATCCATAATCCACTTCCTTCCTTGATTTGTTGTACGAACGAAAATCCCAACATAGGACTTTCACTAATAAAAAAATATAACATACATATAAATTATGTCAAATCATTTTTCCACAGATTTTTTGTTTTTGGCTATTGGCTATTCAAAATTAATTTGTTACAAGTATATTTGAATTTATATTAAATAAAAATTTATATGGAAAATGATGAAAATCTAGAATTAAAAAATGGCGAGGATCAAATAGACGCGCTACTTGAAATTGGTCTTGCTGAAGATTTGATAGAAGAAGCAGATGATGTTGTTGAGGACGAACACCATATCGACCCATTAGTAGTAAAAGCTGTTGATGCAGAAGAAGAAAAAATTTCGTTAGAGGACGAAGAGGAGGACGAAGAGGAAGAGGAGTATGATTTGGCCATAGAAAGTTTTGAAGATGTTGATAATTTCTAATTCGCTCAAAAAATTTTAGCAAAATCTGCTTTTATACCAGAAAACATTTTTTAAAATATACTAAACAGATATTTTTATAAATCTCTTTTTTCCAATTCTATATGTTGCAGTTTTTTCTATTTTGTAATTAGGGTCAGATATTTTTTCTGAGTTTTCTATAATTGAAACAGCCCCACCGTCGATCAGTCTTCTCCAATCACCTTTTGAGTCTATAATTTTGTTTTCGAAAAGAACATCTGCTAATAGTTTGCCAACCACAGACTCTGTTTCTAAAATATTTTCTGGTATGCCTCCATGACTAAAAGTTTTTTCAAAATTACTTTCAGCACTACCTGCTACATCAGAATCATAATAAGTTTTTACAATTTCCCTTGCTAATTCTTTTTTTGCATCACGCGGGTTTATTTTTTGGGATTTTAATAATTCTTCTAATTCAAAAATTCTAGATTCAGAAACATCTGTGCAGGCCCTGAAATATTTGATAATTAATTCATCTTTTAGTGACATAACTTTACCAAACATATCATTTGGTTCATCAGTTATATTAATTACATTACCCCAGCTTGTGGACATTTTTCTACCATCTGTTCCCTCTAGCATGATTGTTGTCAAAATGTCCTGTTCTTTTTTGTTATAATGTTTTTGGACTATTCTACCTGCTTTCAAATTGAATAATTGATCAAATCCACCGATTTCTATATCTGCATCAACCATAACAGAGTCATATCCTTGCATTAGTGGATACATAAATTCTCTAAGTGAAATTTCGTCGCTTTTTTCCAAACGCTCCTTGAAATTTCTTCTGGCAATCATTTGGCTAACAGTAAAACTTTCTGCCAATTCTGCGATTTCCTGAAAACGTAATTTACTTAACCAGTCATTGTTGTATTTGAATGACACTTTTTTCAAATCGAGAATTTTTCCAATTTGTTTTTTGTAATCAAGTAGATTTTTTTCAACTTGTTTTTTGTCCAACATTGGCCTTTTTTCTATTTTGTCAGATGGATCGCCAATTTGAGCAGTAAAATTTCCAACAATAAAAATTATGTTGTGGCCCAAATCTTGAAACTCTCTCATTTTTCGCAAGATTATTGCTCTTCCGATATGAATTTTTGAGCCAGTTGGATCAAAGCCCAATTTTATATTCAGTCTTTTACCAGAAAGAAGTTTTTTTTCTATAGATTCCTTGATAAAAACGTCTTCGACATTTTTTGTTAGCAATCTTTCTATTTTTGACTTGTCAGTATTTACTTTTCTATTAAAATTTAGCATTATGGATATTCTAACATTTTCAAACCTAGAAACAAAATAAATGTTATAATCAACAAACAAATGTTATTAAAAACAAAAAGGAGTCTAAAAATAGTAGCAAAAATTCTGATCATTGCGACTTTTGTGTTTGCTGGTGTGATTTTGTTATGGATTACGACTTTTGACCTGCCAAATTTGAATAATTTTGAAGAAAGAAAAGTTGCTCAATCCACAAAAATATTCGACAGAACTGGTGAAATAGTTCTATACGATATTCATGGTGATATAAAAAGAACCAGTATCGAATTGGGTGAAATCTCCGAACATTTAAAAAAAGCTACAATTGCTATTGAAGACAAGGATTTTTATAAACACGGCGGTATACAGATTTCTTCTATTTTTAGAGCTGTTCTGACAAATATTTCGACCGGTAATATATTGGGTGGACAAGGTGGATCAACAATTACTCAACAAGTAATAAAAAACGCATTATTAACGAGAGAAAAGAAAGTATCAAGAAAAATAAAAGAATGGGTTTTGGCTCCAAGACTTGAAAGAAAACTATCAAAAGATCAAATTCTTGAAATATATCTAAACGAAATTCCTTATGGAGGAAATGTGTACGGCGCCGAAGAGGCATCTAGAAAGTTTTTTGGTAAACAAGCAATAGATTTAACTATTCCAGAAGCAGCATATTTGGCAGCATTACCACAAGCTCCAACTTTTTTTTCTCCATATGGAAACAATGTAGAAAAACTTGAGGCAAGAAAAAATCATGTTTTGGATCAAATGGTTATAATTGGTTATATTTCAAAAGAAGAGGCGGAAACAGCAAAAAATACAAAGGTTGAATTTCAAAAACAACAGCAATATGGAATAAAAGCTCCTCATTTTGTTATGTATGTTAGGGAATTATTAGAAAAAAAATACGGAAAAGATGTTATAGAGCAAGGTGGTCTGAGAATAATAACATCACTAGATTGGGAATTACAGGAGAAGGCAGAAGAAATTGTAAAAAGGAATGCGTTAATTAATAAAGACAGATTCAATGCAGAAAATGGTTCAATTGTTGCAATTGATCCTCAAACTGGAGAGATATTAGTAATGGTCGGCTCTAGAGATTATTTTGACGAAGAAATAGATGGGAATTTCAATATCACAACCACAAACAGACAGCCAGGGTCAGCCTTCAAGCCAATAGTGTATGCGGAAGCATTCAATAAAGGTTACAGGCCAGAAACTGTTGTTTTTGATCTGGAAACAGAGTTCTCAACCGCTTGTGCAGGTGGTGGCGAATGTTATAGTCCACAAAATTACGACAACATTTTCCGTGGACCTATGACACTGCGAGACGCCCTAGCTCAGTCAGTAAACATTCCCGCTGTAAAAGTTTTATATTTGTCAGGAATTAGAGATTCACTAAATTTAGCAAAAAAAATGGGAATTGAAACATTAACAAATGTTGCTCAATATGGATTAACATTAGTTCTAGGAGGTGGTGAGGTTCGTCCATTAGACATGGCTAGTGCATATGGAATATTCGCCACAGAAGGTTTGAAACATCCCCAAACAGCAATATTAAAAATAGAAGATAGCAAGAGAAATGTTTTATTTGAAAAAAGAAATGAAATTGCCGACAGAGTATTATCTAGCAATGTTGCCAGAATGATTACTGATATTTTGTCTGACAATACGGCCAGAGCACCAGCCTTTGGTTCTAACTCTTTGCTGTTTTTTCCAAACAATGATGTTGCAGTAAAAACCGGTACCACAAACGATTATAGAGATGCTTGGATAGTTGGATACACTCCAAATGTTTCTGTTGCGGCGTGGGCTGGAAATAACGATAATAGCTCCATGGAAAAAAGGGTTGCCGGCTTTATTGTTGCACCAATGTGGAATGAATTTATGCAGGTAATTTTGGAAAAAAGAAATCATGACAATTTTAATAAGCCAGATCAGTTACCTTTGGATGTAAAACCTATAATTAATGGTTTATGGAGAGGTGAAAAAACAGAAGTAGTTCAAGATGAATTTGGAGAACAAAGACTAATAGTAACCGGAGGGGGTGGAGGAATTCACTCTATTTTACACTGGGTAGACAGAAGCGATCCACTTGGTCCACAACCATCGAATCCATGGTTAGATTCTCAATACGAGCTGTGGGAGCGTCCAGTTGCAAGCTGGGTAAGAAGACAAAATATTTCTGATAATGTAGAGGTAACAAACATAAACGACAAGCCAAGATTATTAATAACAAGTATTGATAATAATTCAAATTATTTTTCTGATAGCCCTTTTGTTGTGGTAGTAGAAATGAGTGACAAGAGAACAATCAGTGGTGGTGAAGTGTTATTGAATAATCAAAAAATTGGAGATATAGATCCTTCCACAAAATCTTTTATGTTTATTCCCGGTGAAAATCAAAACATAAAAGAAAAAAATATATTATACGTAACCGTCAAGGATAGTTTGGGAAATTCTTTTAGCACACAAATAAATTTTGGTGTAATCTAAAATATTTTTTTTTCGAATTTACCACTTATTAAACTTTGCTCTATTTGTTTTTGTATTTTTTTTCTGTTAATAAAAATTTCTGTTTTTTCTGAACCTGTTTTTTTTATATTTACTCTACCATCAAAAACTTCTATTTCCCTTTCTTCTAATTTTATTTTCAACAAATCATCTACAACTTTTATAATTATTTTTTTGAGAGCAGAATCTTTTGGTTGTATATTCTCAAATTTTTTTAAGTAAAAAGAAATTTGTTGCATTTTTTATTTTTTTAAAAATTTAATTATCAAAATATTTTTTGATAAGCAAATTTTATCGACCGACATTTATATTACTTACAAGATACAAAAAACTTTTATCATTTGATCCTTGAATAATCATTGGTCTATCGAAACCATTAAACTTTAGATCTACAGAATCTGATTTTATAGATGAAAAACAATCAATAATATATTTACTATTGAATGCTATTTTTATATTTTCACCAGTAATTTTTGATTTCAAAATATTTTTTGTTTCACCAACGCCATTTGCATTCGAGTTTATTTCAAAAATCCCATCCTCAGGAAAAATAGAAAAAATAACTTGATTAAATTTATCAGTAAAAACATTAGAAATTTTTAATGCTTGAGACAAATCCTCTTTCAAAACAGTCACTACTGTTTTTGTTTCTTTTGGTAAAATTTGTCCGTAATCTGGAAAATTACCCTCTACAATTCTAGAAATAATAGTCAAATTTTCTGTGCAAATTATCAATTTATCCTCCTTGAAATAAAGAGTAATTTCTTCGTCAATATCATCTAGTATTCTAACTATTTCTACAACATTCTTGTATGGAATCAATATATTTTCAAAATTTTCACTATTTTTTACAGAAATTCTTTTTTCAGCCAATCGAAATGAATCAGTCGCAACAAAAACCAGGTCACCGTCATCATGATACGCATAAACGCTCGAAAGCTCTGGTTTTATGCTTGATATAGCAGTACTGTACCAAACAGATGATAATCCTTTTGTAATGTCACCAGAGTTGATTTTGAAGCTTTTAGACGACTTATCATCTGATATTATTGGAAAGTCATCAATCGGTTGAGTATTGATTGTTGTGTCAGTTGACTCGCTTGTGATATGTAAATTATTTCCATCAATATCAAACTCTATTTTTGAATCACTTTTTGGTAAATTTAATATAAATGAGTTTAGTGTAGACGCTGGAACCAGAATAGACTTGCTTTCACCGCCTTTTATTCTTACAGAAACAGAAATACTTAGATCAAGATTTGTTGATTTGATATTTAACACGTCATTAGAAAATTCAAATAACAAGCATGACAAAGCCGGTAATGTAGAATTCTTTGTTGCGATTTTTTCTGCCTTACTTATTGCCGCAACTATTTTTTCTTTATTAACTTCTAATTTCATTTTAAATTAAATTATTTATTATTATTAAGGCTGTGGATATGTTGATAAGTCGATTATACTCTTTGTTTTTATAATTGATTTGCGTTTTTTGAAAATGATAAGTTGTGGATTAATTCCTGATAAAAACTTTTTTTGTTGATAACTTTTTTAAAATATTTTTTTATCAAAACTTATCAGGTATTTTTCAACAATCTTATTCTCGCTTATCAACAACTTTTCCAGACCCGTTGAGATGGTTACAACATTGAACGGATCTGGTTAATTTGTTGAGATAGAGTGTTGTCGATTTTTATATCGTTTTTTATTTTTTCACAAGAATGGATTACGGTAGTGTGATCTCTTCCACCTAATTTCTCTCCAATTGTTGGATAAGAAATATTGAAGTCTTCCCTCAAGATGTACATTATTATTTGTCTTGGTTTTACTACTTCTTTTTTTCTTGTTTTGTCACAAATACTTTTTTCATCAATATTGAAGAAATCTGAAATTATTTTTATTAATTCATTAACAGAAACCATTTTTTTTGGTTTTGCTGAATTTTTTACCAAATCTTTTATCTCATTAAATGACAAAGACTTCCCTTTTAGTTGTGTTTGGCAAATAATCGAATTCAATGCTCCTTCTATTTCTCTAATATTTCCATCAACTGATTTTGCGATAAAATCATAAGTTTCTTTGTCTAATCTAATATTGTTTTTTTCTGCTTTTGATCGAAGTATTGCAACTCTTGATTCGTGATCGGGTGGAGCTATATCGACCATCATTCCCTGATTAAATCTGGATTTCAAACGTTCTTCCAATCCAGGAATAAAATTTGGGTGTTTATCAGATGAAAAGATAATTTGTTTGTTATTGTCGTATAAAGTATTAAATAAGTGAAAAAGTTCTTCCTGAGTTCTATCTTTTCCTGACAAAAATTGTATATCGTCCATTATCAAAACATCATATTTTCTATACTTGTCTTTGAAATTTCCAACTTTGTTTGTTTGTACTGAATTAACATATTCAGTTGTGAATTTTTCTGATGTTAAATAAAAAACTTTTTTCTCTGGTGAAATATTTTTTACTGTATTACCAACAGCTTGTAACAAATGAGTTTTTCCATTACCAGTATTTCCATATATAAAAAGTGGATTATAAACAATTCCTGGTTGTCTAATAACAGCTTGTGATGCTGCATGAGCAAGCTCATTAAAGTTTCCTATTATAAAATTATCAAATGTGTATCGCGGATTGAGATTGTCTTCTTTGTTTATATAGTAATCAGCTAGTGGGAGTTTGTTGCTCTGTTCCGTGTTTCTAATTATTATCGGAGTTTTTTTTGCTTTATCGTTTTTGCTAACAACAAATTCGATTGCACGAATTTCTTCTGATATATCACGAAGAACTTTTAGTATATCTTTGTGAAACTTACTGTTTAGCCAATCTCTAACAAAACTGTTTGGAACACCCATCTGAACAACACCATCATCAATTTTTATCAAAAAAGTATCTTTGAACCAGGTATTAAAGTTTGCTTTGGAAACCTGTTTCTCAAGATTCTCTAGAGCTTGGTCCCAAATGTTTTTTGTTTCTGATTGTAAAGACATATTATTTAAATTCAACAGTTGTTATTATATACCTGAATTCAGATTAAAGAACTTGCTGAAAATTACATTTTATGTTAAAAACATGTTGATAAGCTGTTAATAAAAATTATGTCAATCACATACCAACCAAAAAAAAGAAAAAGATCAAGAACTCATGGATATTTAGTTAGAAGTCGAACAAAAGGCGGAAAAAGAGTTTTGAAAAGTAGAAGACAAAAAGGAAGAAAAAAGCTTTCTGTCTAAATAATGCTTAACAAAAAAAATCGTTTATCTACGGCTATAATAAAGGATATTTTCGACTCTAGAACAAAAAATTCTAGTTCCGATTTTTTTTATGTTAAAAAAAGACCAAATGACCTAGGTTTGTATAGATTCTCTATAATTATTGGCAAAAAAATCTACAAAACAGCAGTAAAAAGGCATCAAACAAAGCGAAGAATAATTTCTATTATTAAAAACACAGAAAACATACCTAACTTTGATTATATTTTGACACTTCGAACAAATATATCAGAAATAAGTGACGAAAAAATCAAAAAAGACTTGGTTAAAATACTGAAATAAGGTATCATAATCCTTAATATTTTATGAAAGACATATTTATAAGTTTTATAGTTCAGCCGTTCTATAATATTTTGATTTTATTGGTTGATTTCTTTACAACCGATCTTGGTGTGGCAATTATTGTTTTGACAATTGTAATTAGAACACTCCTATATCCCCTATCAAAAAGCCAGATTAGAACCCAAATCAAGATGCAACAGATCCAGGGTCCATTGAAAGAGATTCAGAACAAGCACAAAGACAATAGAGAGGTTATGGGAAAAGAAATGTTAAAATTGTATAGAGAACACAAGGTCAACCCATTTTCCGGAATTTTTTTATTAATGATTCAACTACCTATTTTGATCGGATTATATTATGTTTTTATGAATTCTGGTTTACCAGAGATAAACAGTTCCCTAATTTATAGTTTTGTCCCAAGTCCAGACTTTATCAATACCAACTTTTTGGGAATGATTGATTTGACTAGCAAGAGTATATTGCTTGCCATTCTGGCAATGGTTACACAGTTTATTCAGATGAAAATTATTTTTCCAAAGACAGACAAAACAAAAATCGCAAGTAATAATGGTGAACTAAATACTGAAAATATGATGAAAAGCGTCCAAACCCAAATGCTTTATGTGATGCCGGTAATATTGTTGTTTATTTCCTATACATTCGGAGCTATTATTGCTTTATATATTCTGGTTGGTAATCTGTATTCTATTGGACAGGAACTTTATATAAGAAAGAACCTAAAAAAAGTAGATGTATCGAACGCAACACCCTCTATTAATAGCTAAATGATATCTAAAACGAGACTATTCTAGATTTAGGCTCCATAGTGTCAAATCTGATTTATTCATGAAAACAATGTAATTCTCGGACTCTGATAATTTGGGTTCGATAATGTCCAATACTACAGGAAAATCTGCTATTCTAACGACCGTATTCGCCGCTGTATCTATTTTGTACATTGAGTCTTCAAATGACACTATTCCCTGATACCATTCATCTGGAAGTGTTCCGTAGAGGCTTTTGGGCTGTGCGCAATATATTATGTTCGTATTTTTTTTACTCCAAACACATTTTTCTGGCAATGTGCTAAGGGTTATTAGAGAACTTTCTCTTGTTTCGGTATTATACAAAAAATTAAACAACGAGTTACCAGCAATTTGAGAATACAATATCACTGTTCCGTTTGAATTTGCTTTTGTGGTTAATCCAGATACTTCCGAAATAAGTCTATTCAATTGTCCGCCAGTTGGTGCGAGACTGAATGATATTCCCTGTGCCAAACCAGAAGCTTTTGTTGTTAATAATATGTTTCTATTGTTCCATTCTGACACCAGTTCAGTGATTGATTGATCTAATACAATTCTCTGGTTCTGTGGAGATGTTGCATCAAAAATATATCCCTTACCACTTTTTGTATAAAAGAAGGAATTTGATGTTGGAGATTTTGTGATTGAATCAATATCTTTTGTCAAAAATATACCTTTTAGTTCTGCCAAGTCATCATCTTTTACAATATCGTCGTCGGATTCAGTACCTTCTTCGCTTTCAGAATTTTTTTGATCATCTTCTGGAATTACTTTTTTTATAATATTTGCTACAAAAGTTTCTATAGAATTATCTTGACTCAAATATCTCAACACAACACCATTGCCGTTATTAAAAAATGTTGCTTCCTGAATTTTTGGTATAGTTGTGTTCGTTATTCTGTTTGTAAATAGGTCTTTTGATGATGCTTCAAAAACGTTTCCAGTTGATTTTTCTATAAATCTAAAATTTGTTTTTATTTCTTCTATTTTTTCTTGCTCTTTTTCTTTGTCCTCTTCTTGAATTGTTATAACTTCATCATATAAATAAAAGCCAGCAATCGAATTGTTTGTGATTCTTCTAAGTTTAAATGACTTTGGATCCAAATTTGATAATTCTGGTGCCGCAACTTGTTGGCCATTATTATTTTCTTGCTCACCCTGATTTCCTAGAGGAAAAACATTTATACTTGGACGACCAATATTTCCAACCGGTCCAACAACCGACTGACTACTCGTAAATAAAATCATGTATAGAACAAAAAACCCCGCCAATACCGCCGCTACTATTAATATTATTATTGCTGTTTTTTTTGTCATGATTTAATTATTAAATGCTCGCGGCAAAAATATTGGTGGAAGAATGTATGGTCCTACTCCAGTATTTTCTTGTTGTGGAATTGTGGCTAACCAATTTGAACTTATGTTTCTATTTTGATTCAACACAAGAACAGATGTTCCCACACCACCATAACTTATATTTACGAAACTATTTATTATTGGATCATTGTAAACTGCGGGATCTAAACCACTTGGTGGTACCACCAAGTTTGGGTCATATGGTGCGCTAGCAGATGATTGCGCAGCGTTTTGATTTATTGTTTGTTGATTTAAGTTAACATTTGGATCTACAAAGTTACCAGAGCTTCCCGAGCCTCTTATGGGCGCTGTTGTATCATTAGTGATAGCAACATTATTATTATTTGCATTAGAATTCCCCGTCAAAATATTTCTATTTTCAGTATTTCTATTTAATCTATTACTAAAAGATCCATCCAGTATCTGACTATTGATTGTTTGTAGAAGTAGCCATGATGTTAGAGCCAGTAGCAGACCAGCTATAGCCGACTGTACTTTTGTTTTTCCCTCCTGCTTGCCAAAGACGGCATCAGTTGTCATGTACTGAATCCCGCCAATTACAATAAACAATATTGCCAGAACAATGGTGATAACTATTCCCCAGTTAAATAATACTTGAACAAAAAAGTTGAAGCTCGTATTGTCTTCAGGAAAAATCCCATCACCAGATAATGGGATGTAATCGTTATTACCACCACGGTTTGTGGCGCTGGAGTTATTTACGGTTTGACCAGTTGTTGTGTTTGTCTGTGTCGACTGTGGCATTGGGCCGACAAAATCCTGTCCTTGCTGTGGCATTGGGCCGACAAAATCTGGGTCACCCACTAATGGATTTGTCTGCGTTGTCTGTGCCAAATTATAATTAGAAACATCGCTTGCAAAAAAGTTTTGATTTGATTTTACAAATCCAACCATGATCAAAAATAACATTCCAACACATGCCGACCATATTAGTATTTTGTTTTTTAGTATTTTATCTTTCATGTTTTTGGTATTTTATCTATTTTCTAGAAAAGTCATAACAAAATTATTTGATGAAAACTGATTCAATTTTGCTGGATTATAAATTCTAGCAGATATGTTTATTTGACCCGGTTTGTCATCCACTCGTCGAAAAGTTATTAAATCGTTTTTTAAAGCATCATTTTTTTTGCTATTTAACACCCACTCATTGGTCAAAGAATTCATAGAATTTCTATCAAAAAAATATTTTTCTGCTTTTATTTGTATTTCTTTCGAAAACAAAATTATTTCATCTGTCATTGCTCTCTCAAGAATTGTACCAAACAATGGACTTTCTTCATAAAATACTATTTTTGGATTTGTAAAACCAAAAATTCTAGATGTTGAAACTGATTCGGTTGAATTTATTGGACTTGCTTCTAGTGTTACATGAACTGGCCGACTAATAATGTCATTGATATAAAAATAAACATCTTTTCCTGGACCAGAGTTTGCTAGATCATTTCTATCTCCAATTTTCCAATTGAAAACTATTTGTGAGTTTGGAATTCTTGTTCCATTTGCATTGAAAAATTCCGGAACAGCAATAAATCTGTAATTCGACTGGTTAGAAGCTAGCGCTTTTCCTTTGTAAAATGGTGGAACATAAGTATCCGCCTCGGCCAATATATCCAAATTAAATGGTTTTATGGAAATGGTTTTTTCTATAGAACCACCGTCCTGAAGCGTAACCACTGCTCTAATATTGTTTGTTGATCCAATACCGCCAATTTTTATGGATGTATGAGTCATTCCTATTCCGTCTCCCTGCGATACGCCATTTAGAAACCACCTAATGTTTTGTTTTTTTAGGTCTATTTGGTAACTGACTACACTGACACCTACAGTTTGATTTGGTGAAGGATTTCTAGTGTCTGTGTTTATTGAAAATTGCTCAGTTGCACTAAAACCTGGTATTTGAGAATTTAATTCTACAGGATTAACCAAAAAGGCTATTGTTAGTATTGATAGTATAAAAAAATCTTTTAATCTCATGTCTTTAATTGTATCAGATTAGTATTATTTGAAAACATAATTATGCAACTAATATTTTTTGTCTGATACATGAACCATTATTTGAAACCCTCCAACTCTTGGTGTGTTTTTCTGATTGACGATACGTCAGGCTGATTACCGGACTCTTTCAACTCTTTTTTGCTTCTCTTTATACTCAAGATCTGTGAAGGGTCTGATGTAATTATTTGGTCTTCGGCATATGAAGCAATAACTTTTATAGCAACATGTTTCAGTCCAGCAAAAAATATTCCCTCTCCAACGCCAGATTCTAATAATAGATATTTTTCTTCATCGGTTAGATTAAAAGTTTTTTGGACTATGTCTATAGAAGAAACAGATTGCTTCATCAACATTTGCATTGATGAGTTACTGATGATTGGGACACCGTATGGAGAATTCAAAAAGTCCTCAACATCCTGAGTAATTGTTGATAATCCTAGATAATATTTTCTTCCTCTCTTTGCAAGACCAAAAAGGAACGATGCAGTGTCCTCTGATTTCATCATCCACCATGCCTCATCAATTACTAATAATCTTTTTCTTAAATCTTTTCTAACGGCGGTCCAAATGAAGTGTGTTACCAAATACATTGCAATCGGTTTCAATTCGTCCTCCATATCTCTCAATGAAAAAACAATAAAATTTTTGTTGATATCAACATTTGTTGGTTTGTTGATAAAACCGGACCACGTTCCTTTTGTATATTTACTAAGTTTTTGGACCAAACTTTCTGCGCCTTCCATTCCCGCCAAAACCAATTCAAAATCCGTCATCAGTGGTGGTTCTATATCGGTAAAATCAGAATCGGGCGTAATATCCTTCAGCGCATATGTTTCTGTTATTGCTCGGTCGATTATAGAATCCTCTTCTGGAGTTAGGCCACCAAACATAATTCTGAATAAACCAACCAAGTTGACAATGTTCGAACGCAATATGTCCGATGTTTGTTCGTCTGGGCGAGGTGCCGGTAGATCAAATGGGTTGATATGATGTTGCGATGTTAATGAAATATTGAAAAATCTACCACCAGTTGCTTCTGCCATATATTCATATTCTCTTTCTGGATCAATAACAATAACCTCTGTTCCGAACATAATTGAGCGTAGAATTTCTAGTTTTGTAGTATAAGATTTTCCTGCACCAGCCTTTGCAAATGTTACAGAGTTGTAGTTTTCTAGTGAAAATCTATCAAAAATAACCAATCCAGAATTGTGTCTGTTGACTCCATACAAAATTCCCTTGTCAGACGTCAATTCAAATGAAATAAAAGGAAAAATACTAGAAAGTGGCGAGGAATTTAGTTTTGTGTGTACACCCAACAGGTCGGTTCCAATCGGAATAATACTTTTGAAACCTTCTTCTTGTTGGAAAATGGCTGGTTTTACAAAAATTAGTTTTGATTCCAAAATTGATTTAATTTCTGATTCTGTTTTGTTTAATTCATCCTCATTACTTCCGTAAATAGAAATATATAAACCAACATCAAATATTTTTTCTTGTGCTTGTTGTAGGCTGTCACGCAATGTTTCTAGATCGTTATATGCGATATCCAGTTTTGGATCTCTAACCATGCCTTTTTCCATTCGAATATTGATTTGACTTTCTATTTCAGCGACTTTTTTTTGGAATTGACGCAATATTTTTGCGGTATCAATTGGATGAACAAAAATCGAGACATCAAAAATCTTATCGAGATTGATTATTGGCGAAAACCAATTGTCTGACAAAAACCTCGGATATGAAATAACAAAAAAACTTCTAACGATTTTGTCACCAAGGTTGATATCTTTTGGGTTGATTTTTAGTGCTGGTGGAGAGATTATATCTTTTAGTTCTAGAACCCCAGCCTCGTATATTTGTTGTGGCAAAAAAGATGTGATTTTTGCAGCATCTGCTTTTTTTGTATCGTTTTTGTTTTTTAAAAAATCAAATATTCCCATTTTTTTAATTTATTAAAGGCGCCTCTGAATCGCCAGGATTAAATATCTTGTAATAAACTTCTATTATTTCCTCAGTACCCAACTGAGCGACCCTGACACCCGTTCTAACTATTCCCTGTTTTACCACCGAAACTCTTTGTTCTAGCTGACTACGATTTTCTTCAAAGTCTGCGATTTTTGATTTTGCTGTTTTTTTGTCGAATATTCCAGTACCTTTTGTGATATTTAATGCCGGCGGTGAATATGGAACAACAATAAAAAAGTTTTTTGTCATTATGTTTACACTTTCAGAAAAAGTTCTGACAAAGTTTATATATTCTTTTATTTGAAGTCTCATCAAATCGTTTATTTGATCTTTTCTCTTGTCCTCAAGCGTGTTCAGATATGGACGAATGTCTAGTTTTCTGGATTGAATAAAAATTTGCACCGAAAAGTCTAACGAGTTCAAGAAATTTTGAAACTGAAAAATAATAGATTCCTGCTCCTCCTGAGATTTTAGGGCAAAATTCAGAGAAGAAGTCATTAACAAAGCTCTCATTGAACCATCGGTTAGAATGGCCACACCGTCACGAACTTCTTTTATTGGTACGAATTCTTGAGTTGTACTCGCTTTCATCTTTTATATTATACACCATAAATTGATTTGTGGTGTAAATTAATCTTCAATTTTTTCTTTTATATCCAAACTCCATGACAGATCTCGTAATTTACTATCGGATAATTTTGGCAGAACCTGATCCATCACCGTTTCTTCCTGCTTCTTTTCTATTTCTTTTGGGGTTTTTGGTATTTTTTTCCAAATAAACATTCTGGAATTGGTGAAATATTTGAATCCATTTTCGACTGTTTTGATAAAGGGCTGATCGTTATATTTATAAAAAGCCAAAGCCAGAAACAAGCCGACAATTGGTGCCCCTAGTATTATGGCAATTATTTTGCTTGGTATAAGTTTGAAAAAAGTAAATCCAATTCCTGCCGCAGCACCAACATACAAAAACTGTTTGGCTGTCAGCGGACCAAAGATTTTGTCTTCTATTCCAATAAATTGAGGTACTTGAAATTTCATTTTTTTTGACTTTTTACATCAAACCTTCCCTGTATGGATCTATTTTGGGTGTTGAGGGCTGCAAATTTCTTAATTTGTCAGAATTTTTTGACGAGTCGATTTGAACTGTTTCAGATGTTGCGTCTACCGGCTTTTTTAATTTTAATTCCTCTATCGAATCTTCTCTTTTTATCGCGATGGGCTGTTGCTCTGATTTTTTTTCCAATTCTTCCAACTCCTCCTGCTCAGTAAATTCTATCAACCTGTTTTTTATGTCTCTGAATATTTGATCTTCAACATCAGAAATAATACTACCAAGTTTTTCTTGGGAAAGTTTTAATTCTTCTTTTATTCTATCTGAATATTCGTTCGGGCTAATTATTCCCAGCATAACCAACAGGGTTGTCGTTTCTAGTGTGTATGCATCACCAACAACTAGGTCGTTTTTTTCCGCGATTGCCCTGATTTTTTTCTCCCAGCCGGATTTTGTAATTGCATCCTGAATTTGGACCGGCAAAGAATTGAATCTCTCTATTATTATTTTTTTATTTGTTTCGTCCATGGTTTTTTATGGTGTCTTGCTCTTTGGCTGGTTATTATTACTGGATTGATTGTTTGCTTGTGCGTTCTTTAGTGCCTCCAATAGATCGTTTTGGTTTTTCTGATCTTGATTTAGCATTATTGATTTTACGGCCTTCTCTACTTCTTTTTTGGATGAGATACCTATTCCAGCAAATTCCATTTTTACATTAGATTCAACATAACCACTCATTATTTTATTTGCTTCTTGCTTTGTTGTCTCTATTTTTGCAGTTGCTTTTGATATATCATTCATCGCCTGTTCAGCCGCACTTGCCAATCTATCCTCAGTTGCTTTTGACACAACCGTATTGTTTGCCTTTGCCTTTGCCTTTTCATTCACTAGATCCTCTTTTGCTTTTTCTAACCTTTTTTCTGCTTCAGATTTGTCAGTTTCGTGAACAACAAGCTCTTTCTGTTTTCCTCGGTAAGTGCTGTCATCTTCGGCCATTGCTCTTGCAGCCTCTTTTGCTCTCTGTTGTGCTGATTTCATTTCACTTTCATCCTTTCCACCATACAATTCTTTGTTTTGCTTATCAATACTTTCCATTCTATTACCAATCCAGGTCTTTTCGTTCCAATTCCTCTTTGATCCTTCACCTAGATCAATTCCAGCTCCTGGAACTTTTTTCAATAACTCAGCTGCCCTACTATTTCTGAAATCAAATGAACTTTTTGCCGCTGAATCACCCAACCTGCCAGCAAATCTACCAACCATATTATTCTTACCGTATTTTTGAGAAACATTTCTCAGTCCCGCACCAGCCATTCCAACAGTGTTTCTAAGTGCAAAACCAGCAACTCCTCCCAGGGCCATTCCAACTGCTCCCATCGCAAAACCTGCTCCAGCTGCACCGGTTTTTTTTGCCACCACCATCGTTCCAATCAAAAAACCAATAATTATTATGAAATTTATAAATACAGATGCGGATGATGAACCATTTTGTAATAATCCAGAGAATGTCGCGCTTTGATCAGCTACCAATGCTTGATTTTCGACTGTGGCAAATATTCCCCCAGGTGTCTCGATGATGGCAATAGTCATGAACAGCATTAGAAACATTACAGGCATTGAAATCAACATGGCGGTCAGTTTTTTCCACCAGGCGTCACTATGCTCCTGTAGTTTTGGTAAAATCATTCCCGCAAACATAACTGGAGACAGAATCAATAGGAATATTAGTGTAATAAATCTAGCAATCACAATTACCGCCATTGCCATAAATATAATCGCGGCAATAATTACAAATATTGATGCCAAAAAGTAGAATTGTGCTTTTTGCCAATCAGTTTTTCTAGCC
This sequence comes from Minisyncoccota bacterium, assembly GCA_035327525.1. Taxonomy (GTDB): domain Bacteria; phylum Patescibacteriota; class Minisyncoccia; order Phycocordibacterales; family JAACPR01; genus JAKLEX01. The sequence goes on from DAOLDC010000006.1 coordinate 19,584, forward strand.
CAGTCTGAACCAGTGATCGACGGATCCAAACTATCACCAGTCCTTGTTGCACTGTCAGTTGATGTAACAGAACTACCGACAGAATATATTGTATTCAATTTCAATGCGGTCATAAAACATACCGATATCCCATTATCAAATATTGCACTTCCGTCACTTCTGTTGTTGGAACCCTCAACCTGTGCACAATTCATCGAATTGTATATTTCTTTTGACAATATGTTAGATCCGTCGATCAAAACTGATGTAAAGAAAAAGCTAAAGTTAATAAATAATGCAGCAAAAATAATGTTGGCTAAGTGTTTTGAGTTTTCATTAAAACCTTTCAAAATTGTGTTTATTGATATATACAATAGACCAAATATGAACAACATATTGATTAGATCTCTGATTATTGACCACGCATTCACTACTGCATCTGTTCTAACAATAGAACCCATTTTCAATATACCAAAATAAACTGACGCATTTAATAACATTCCACCCAAGTAAAGTAGATAAGAAACCAGTTCCAAAAGCCAATAGCCAATTTGGGCGGCTACCCAACCAATACCTTCTTTGATTGCACAAATCGCTCCAGAACCAGTTAGAAGGTTACCACACTGTTCCCCCCCTCCATCATTTGGATTAGGATTTGAAACACGATTTGGATTTATGACTGGTCCATTCGCTAACGTATAATTTGCACCAATTTCTATTTCTGAATTTTTGTTAACACTCAATCCGAAAGGTATAGTGGACAAAAACATTGCAAAAATCAGTGAGAGCAGAAGTATTTTTTTGTTTGCAAGTATTTTTTTCATTTTATTTTAGACCTTTTCTAATGTTTTGATTTACATCAAATCCGCCAGATTTAGAACCATATGACCATTTTCCATCGTTCCAAAAATCGCCGTAGTTATTTATTTTGAAACTAAATGTAACGCCATTGTTCAACGATATTACATAGCTGTGCTGATCTGGAACACAACCAGTTCCGCCACTTGGTAATCTCTGTATCATTCCGTTGTGGACCTCTGTTGTCCAGGAACCACCAGTCGGTGCTCTACTTGGTAGATCTGGAATCACTTCTCTCGCGACTGAATAATTTTTTATAACTATATCTAATATGTCTGGATTAAAAATGTATCCAGAAGAATATTGACCAATCAATTTTCCGGTATAAGCAACCCATGATGAATCACTTCCACGATTAGAGCTTGAACCAGATCCTGTTAATACACAGGCTGTCAAAGGTGGTCTCTCATCACTTGTTGCCTCGTATTGATCTCGTAGCGCTTGTTGTTCTGCTTCCCAATTTTCTACAATAGTTTCTCTTTCTGCCTCCCAGTTTCTAACTGCGCTATCGAAATTCTTGTCTTTGTCGTTACCGAATACTTCGTTAAATCCGGTTGTAAGGAAGTAATTCAATACAACAGACAATAGCTCATCCAATTCATCGGCAACCGTTAGTCTGCCGGCTGGAATATTGAAGGTAGATTCTATATTGTTCGCCATCAGTCTACCCGGGGTTGTGACGGTTCTTCTGCGAGTATTTTCGTCAACCTCTACATCAGACAGAAAACCATTTGCCCAATTCAATTCCAACAGTAATTTGTTTTGTTGCGCATTAACTTTTCCTTGAATAATTTCTCTCTCTTTATCATATCTACCATAAAAATTATTATTCTGACTCTGAGTCAGTTTGAACCAACCTTTCCATCCACCATTACGAAAATCGTTATTTCTAAACCTTCGGAGGTTTTCTTCTATTTCCGATAAAGTACAAAGCTCTTCTTTATCACTCTTGTATTCCAATAACAAGGCAAGTTTGATTTCTATTGACCAAGGCTGACACAATACACCAAAAGACAAACCATTCAAAAATTCTCCCCATATCTCGTCTTCTTTTTGTTTGAAATATCTATTTGCATCTTCTATAAAAACAGGACTACCGTCAAAGCCAGTTTTTGCCCATTTTATTGTGCTTTGTAAAATTGATTCAATAAATCCGTTCAGTAAACAATATGCCAAACCGTCGGCCATTATTTCTTTTGATAATAACTGACCACCTTCTCTAACCGGAACCTCTACATTCATAGCATTTGCAACACCTATGATCGATTCTTGAATTTTTGAGCCAAGTAAGTTTGTCAAAAAATTTGCCCCCATCTGTGCCATACAAGCTTTTCCTGCCGAACTAGCAACATCCAATAGATCAGTCGATGATGTTCTACCAGCACTACTAATTGGTTTCCCCCCGCCTGCTCCGCTGAAAAGATCTGTCAATGTGCTACCGCCAACTCCACCACCGGAACCAATCATATTGGCTATACCACTCGATCCCAGAAAAGCACCAGCACCCAATCCAATACCCAATCCTGTTGGCCCACCAATTGCTCCACCAACCGCACCACCAATTACTGATCCACTGATAGAATCACCAATGGCATAAGAAATACTTGGCGAAAACACTGAAAAAAACATCGCAAAAACTACTGATAATGCGACCAACTTTTTTATTATAGAAAACCTTTTTTTCATTTATATTTTTATTTATAAAAATAACATCTATATATCAGAATAATTATAACACTTTATTTATTTTGCAAAACAAACTTATCCTTTTTTTAATTCCCGATAAATTTGTAAACGCCATTTTCATAAATTATACTATTTCCAATCAAAAAAGATATTATTAGTTCAGAATTTTCTACCTTCTTTGCTTCTGTAGAGTTGAATAATTCTATTCCTACAACTGATTGAATTGGATCATTGTCTCCTAACGCAATTCTCTCAGCTGATTTTGCCATAATATAATAGTTATTTGCCAGGTCCACATGAACATCGCCTAACTGAACAGGTACATCGATTAACATCATTTTTTCTGACATATTTATCAGTATTAGCACCAGTGAATTTGCATCATTTAACGCCGTTGCTATCGAGGTTGGTTGAGCGGCACTCTGATGTATTTCAACAAAGTTTTTTGCATACTCTAGTAGCTTTTCTCTTTCTTGATTTGCATCAAAAAATTTTATTTGTGATGTTGAATATGGATTTCTTAATGAAATATCATTCATTATTCCAGTTATAGATTTTTCTAATAGTGATATTTTTTCTTGATTTGTTAATGGACCATCCACCATTAGTGAAAAATATTCATTCACAAATGTTTCGTTGAATTTTGAGGTTGTACTATTTGGATTCAATTCATCCGTGGCAAGCAACCTTTCTATTATTAATTCTTCCGGAGATTTTTGTTTGTCATTTGGACCGGGAACTAACGGATCTCTACCCATTCTAACCTCGTCGCCATCATTTGTACCATCACCGTCAGTATCTGGATTGTTTGGGTCTGTTCCCCATAATAATTCTTCCCAATCCAACAATCCGTCGCCATCAGAATCGATATTTAATTTTGAATTTTCTGCCAGTGAACTATATACATTTACATTATCAACTTCTGTCGTTTGTGACGGAGTTTTTTTTATGTTTGACAGTGTAATAACCACCGCAACTATTAATGCTGTTACAACAATAACTATGGAAACTTTCGTGCTTGGTGGTTTCATATATTTGTATATTGTATCACATTGATGATACAATTATGGAAATGAATTTTAAAAAACTGTTAATAATTATGATTATGGTTGCTGTTGTTGACTTTTCTTTTTCTGTTGATTTTGCTAATGCACAAAATCCACTATCACAACCATTTGGAGGACCGCTATTGCTGTCTATGCCCTGTCCATGTTCTGCTAATTTTCTTTTAGTCATTCAAGATTATAGAACTTTGATGCCAATTTTCATTATATTTCAACCTGGTTATTCTAGATTGACAACAATTCAAAATACCATGTCTTTGTCTACCCCAGGATCTTATACTCTTGGTACATATGCACCCGGTGGAGTGTGTTTGACTGGCGTGCTATGTATTCCTGCTCCGGTACCAATCAATGGCACCATAACTCCTCTACCGTTCCCAGGTATCGGATTCGGTTCACCCGGCGGAGCACTACGAGGAGGATTTTAGGATTTTTTATAATCATAGATCGGTTTGTTGCTCGAGGTTTATCGTGGCGGATTTTGATCAACGTGGATTTTAATCAAAAAAACACAACCAATCTTCTGGCTTCAAGTTTTCGGCGCGGATCTTTTTGTTCGTTCCACTTTTTTTGATCACTTTTTCGATTTCTTCTGTCGACATTAATTTACTCTTTTTTATATTTGAAAAAAGCATTTTTCTCTTGTGAGCAAAACCTGCATGTAAAATTTTGAAAAATTCTTTTTCTGTTATTTTGTTTTTTTCAAAAAAAGATTTTGAAATATTTTTGAGATGAATAATTGCTGAATCAACTTTTGGTGCTGGCACAAATGATCCAGCCTTTACGGTTTGAATAATTTTTGGATCGCAATATGTTTTTACAGATATTGATAACAGACTTTCTTTGCCATCTTTTGCGCATATTCTGTCCGCAACTTCTTTTTGAACCAACAAAACCATGTCAGTCGGCTGATTGTTGGATGATAGAAATTTTCTAATTATTTCACCAGTAATATAATATGGAATGTTTGCAATCAATTTGTATTTTTCGAAAGACTGCCCACTGGCAATATTTTTTTGCAAAAAATTTCTCGATTTCTCGGTGTTGAATTTCTCAATATCAAATTCCAAAATATCACCATGAATCAATTTCAATTTTTCTGTTGAAATTTCTTTGGCAAACCTTTGCTTCAAAAAATTTATCATTTCAATGTCAGCTTCAATAGAAATAATGTTTGCATCAGTTGCTAATAAATATTCGGTCAATGCACCCATTCCTGGACCAATTTCTAATATCGTGCCGCCGGCAGAAATATTTCCAGTAGAAATTATTTTTTTCAGAGCTGACTCTGATTTCAGAAAATTTTGACCTAATGATTTTTTTGCTAACATTTTGTTTTTTTTCGGCAATCTATTATTAGAAATCTATCAGATATTCAATTTTTGTTCTACCATCAGGATTTTCGTCATCTAGACCAAATTTTTCTATCTCGATCAAGTCTGGATCAATATCATCCAAAAATTCCGAGGCCATGTTCACTTTTTTTGCACCAAAAATTGTCCGAAAATTTGCCCATGTCAAATAAAGTTTTTTCTTTGCCCTTGTTACTGCCACATAAAAAAGTCGACGCTCCTCCTCTGAGTCCTCAACTTTTTCGTTTTCTCTTTCCATTGGAAATAATCCCGATTCCAGACCTGTGACAAAAACATGTTCAAATTCCAATCCTTTTGCGGCGTGAACGGTCATTAGTTTTACACCGTTTTTGTTTTTTTCTAACTCGTCTTGATCTGAAGTCAGAGAAACATCTTCTAGAAATTTTTCTATTGCTTCTATCGGTTCATAAATATCATATTTTTTTGCCAATGAAACCAACTCTTTTATGTTTTGGATTCTTTCCAGACCCACTTCCCCGTCTTCACTCAAATATTTTTCAAATCCAGCCTCGGTAAAAATCATTGAAATTATTTCAGAAGGTTTTTTGTTTTTTGTTGCGATACGAATTCTTTGTAAAAAATTTCTAAAACTATTTACTTTTTCTCTAACTGCCGGCGTCAAAGTTCCCTCTTCTCCGGCATGAATTTTTAGTATTGTAACTTTTCCGATTCCGCGAGGAGGAGTGTTTATTATTCTGTTCAGATTTGTAAAATCTTTTTCGTTCAATGCCGATTTTATATATGCAATTACATCTTTTATTTCTTTTCTATCAAAAAATTTTGTACCAACCACTTGATACGGCAAATTATTTTTCAAACAAATTTCTTCCAAAACTCTAGATTGAAAATTTGCCCTGTACAAAAAAGCTATTTGATCGTATTGCGTCCCAGCAACTGCCAACTCTTTTGTTTTTTTTACTACAAAATCCGCCTCATCATATTCATCAAGCGCTCGATATACATGAATTTTTTCTCCACTACCATTTTTTGTAAAAAGATTTTTGTCTTTTCTAATTGTATTTTTGGAAATTATTTGATTTGCTGCTGCCAAAATGTTTTGGGTTGATCGGTAGTTTTCTTCCAGAATTATTTCTATAGTGTCTGGATAATCTTTTTCAAAATTCATTATGTTTTTTATGGTGGCACCTCTCCAGCTATAAATATTTTGATCAGCATCACCAACAACACAAATATTTTTGTGCTGTTCTGCTATGATTTTGCTCATTCTGTATTGAACCTCATTTGTATCCTGATATTCATCAATGTGCACATATTTAAATTTATTTTGATATTTTTTCTTTACTTCTATATTTTTTTCTAACAAGTTTGTAGATTTCAAAAGTAAATCATCAAAATCCAATGCACCAATCGCTGATAGTCTTTTTTCATATTCCAACCAGGTTGTCATTACAATTGATTTGAAATAATCGTTACCCGCAAGCGAATCATCGTACTCTTCTGGACTGATCATATTACCTTTCTGTTTCGATATTACACCTAGAATTTTTGCTGGATCATGTACTTTTGGATCATGCCCGCCCAATACCAGCACCTCTTTTATTATTTTTTTTGAATCCGATTTGTCCAAAATTGTGAAATTTTTTGGTAAATCCAGTAATTTGAAATTTTCTTTCAACAACATTACGCCCAATGAATGAAAAGTTTTTATAACTGGTCGGCCGGATTGCTCTATTGGCATTTTCAAATCCTCGGCATTTTTTAACAAATTATTTACTCGCTCGCGCATTTCATTTGCAGCCTTGTTGGTAAAAGTAACTGCCAGAATATTTTGTGGATCAATACCGTTTTTTATCAAATTGACTATTCTGTGGGTAATTGTCTTTGTTTTTCCGGACCCAGCACCTGCCAAAATCAATATTGGGCCATCTACATGTAGGACGGCTTTTTTTTGTTGATCGTTTAGACCGTTTAAGTGTGACATTTTTGTAATACTAGCAAATTTATGAAAAATAATCGCCTGTTCATAACTGTTTGACAACAGTTCTCACTGACTTATAATTAACGATACCACTGCAATAACAGTCCGAGGGCGATCCGTCGATCAAATTCCAGTTAGTCAGAATACTGCTTAAAATAAGGCTTATAATAAACAATTCACAACAGATTGACCCTTCACCGACAGGTGAATGTGGTACCTTCAACCGAATACATATATCGAAAAAAGTGATCACAAAAGGATTGCCAAATCTGTTATTGTTTATTCTAATTTTTTCTCCATTTTCGTATATAAGTGCTAATATTTTTAATTTTTTTGAAAGAAGTGATTATAATTCGCAAAATATAGATGTTCTGGAAGTAAAAAGTACAGTTTCTCAATCAATTTTTTCTATTGGTGGTGGTGAAATATCTATAGTAGACGATGTGGCGTTGTCGTTTGATACAACTGTCATCAATTTTTCTTCCGAACTCAATAGACTCAAAAATAACGGAAAAATATCCGTTTATGAAGTACGAGAAGGTGATACTTTGTCACAAATCGCGGAAATGTATGATGTATCAGTCAATACTATACGCTGGGCAAATGATTTTTCTGGCCCAATCAAACCAGGACAATCTCTGATAATATTACCAGTAAGCGGTTTGACCCACGTCGTCAAAAATGGTGGAACCATCGAGGATATTGCAAAAATATATAAAGCAGATGTTAGAGAAATAGCTTTGTTTAACGGTATAGATATTGATAAAAAACTTGTTCCTGGTGACAAAATAATAGTTCCAAATGTTGACCTTGTCCCAACAAAAGATAATAACAATAGTCAAACTAAATCAAGTTTGGTAACAACTGGTGCACAATCACAAACGTCTTCAGTATCTGCAACCGGTAATTATTTTAGAAATCCAGTACCAGGGGCTATTTTGACACAGTCATTGCACGGTTATAATGCTGTCGACCTTGGGGCACCAGTTGGTACGCCTATAATTGCCTCCGCGGCAGGCAAGGTTTTGACCAGCAAGAGCGATGGTTGGAATGGTGGTTATGGTGCGATGATTATAATTTCACATCCCAATGGTACTCAAACACTTTATTCTCACTTGAGTAGAAATACTGTATCTGTTGGACAAAATGTTTCTGCTGGCGAAACAATTGGATATGTTGGTTCTACAGGACTTTCAACCGGACCACATTTGCACTTTGAGATTCGTGGAGCAAGAAATCCTCTAGCAGCATGCCGCGTCGGCTCTGTTTGTAGAATATAATAAATCAAAAATCTCTGTACCTGTATTGCAAGGCCTCCAAAACATGGGGCTCTTTTATTTTTTCACTATTATCAATATCGGCTATTGTTCGAGCTAGTTTTATTGTTTTAAAATATCCCCTCAGTGAAATTTTTATTTTTTCCGACGACTTTTCTAATAATGTTTTTGCTTCATGATTTAGCTGGCAATATTTTTTGATTTCAGAATTGTCTAATTCCCCATTGAGTTTTCCAGATCTCGTTTTTTGGATTTTTTGCGTGGAAATTATTGTTGATCTTGTTTTTTCTAGTGAAAAACCATCTGTCAAAGCGGTATGGCCTAGTTTTTTGTAATTTACTTTTGAAACACCAATCCAAATATCAATCCTATCTATTATTGGTCCGGAAATTTTTCTTTGGTATTTGTTAATTGCCGACTGATTACAGATGCATTTTTTTGAGTCGCTTTTGTAATATCCACAAGGGCATGGATTCATTGAAGTTACCAAAATAAATTTTGCTGGAAATGTTTCTGTACCAATCGCCCTGGAAATTATTATTTTTTTGTCTTCTAGTGGTTGACGCAGTGAATTTATGACTCGACTGTCAAATTCCGGAAACTCATCAAGAAACAAAACCCCATTATGTGCCAGTGTTATTTCTCCAATTTTTAGATTTGTCCCTCCACCAACCAACGAAACATAAGATGACGAGTGATGTGGTGCTCTGAATGGCGGAGTCGTTACTATTTTTTCTAAATTTCCTGACGATGAATATATAGAAGAACATTCTATTTTTTGTTTCTCGTTTAGTGGTGGTAGTATTTCTGAGAATGATTTTGCCAGCATTGTTTTGCCAGTGCCAGGAGGTCCGTATAGTGATATGTTGTGGCCACCAGATCCAGCTATTAGCATACCCCTTTTTGCTACCTCGTTGCCGATAATCTGATCAAATGTGTTATTTGTAATTTTTGGGTTGCTGACAATGTGATTATTTTTTTCTATTTCTTTTATTTTTGATTGAGGATTGTTCTGGTTGGGATTTTTTGTGTGATTGATTATTTCTATAAGGTGTGTTGCTGGCAATATTTTTATGCCAGATATTAATGATCCTTCCGCCTCATTTGCCTTTGGGATAAATATTTCTTTGAAACCTGATTTTTTTGCAAAAATAATAGTCGACAAAACACCTTTTGTTTTTTTGAGTTTTCCATCTAGAGATAACTCGCCAACAAATAGACGGTCCTTTGTGTTTAACGACACCTGCCCAGATGCTTGCAGATATCCAATTGCAATTGGAACGTCAAAACTGGTGCCATTTTTTTGTAAATTTGCCGGAGCGAGCGACACGACTATTTTTTGGTTTTTTTGCTTTGGGGAAATAAAACCTGAGTTTTTTATCGCAGAAGAAACCCTGTCGCGTGCTTCAGTAATGGATTTGTCGCCCAGCCCAATTATTACAAATGAATGCAGACCGTTCGATATGTCTACCTCGACATCTACACTTTTTGCATCTAATATTCCAGCATGTGCGCTATGGATTTTTGAAAAATACACCATCGTATTATAGATGATGTACTTAAAATCATATTAAATTTTTTTTAAAATATTTAGATATTTTCTCTAGCTGCTGGATATGCTTCTAACCTTTCTCTTGAAATTGGATTTCCTGTTTTTTCACATATTCCGTATGTTCCCTTTTCAATTTTTTCTAATGCATGATTGACTTCGTTTAGTTCTATTTCTAGTTCTTTTAGAATCGCTGTATTTTTTTCGTATTGCTCTATATTATCAGCCTGATCGTTTTTGTCAGAAGTGTTTTCTTCCAATTCACCAGGAATCGGTTCCCAATCTAGTGGATTATCTGGGTTTATTCGACCAACAGATTTTAGTTCGGAGACAAGTCTATCTTTTTCCTTTAAAAGTTTATCTTTGAAATATTTTGTGTCGATATTATTATTTTCCATATAATTATTATATCATGTCCTGTAAAATTTCAAATTCTGATATTTTTCAAACTTATCTAACTATATTTTGTAAATTTAATTTTTTGCTTATTTCACCTACTATTTCTGGTTTTGATGATATTAATAAATGATCACTATTTACAAAGGTGTAATAGAATTGTGGCTGATTTGCATCATTCAATATCGCTCTGGCATCTCTATTAAAAATTACAATATCAACAAAATTTGGTAGTTCCGCCGGAAAATCATCAGTTGATAATGTTTGAAAAAATATATCGTTAACTTGCCTGTACATTATTTTTTCCCATTCTAGCATTCCAGCAAAAACATTCGAATATTCTCTGGTTTTAATTAGAATAAAAGGGTGAGAGTCGTCGTTTGCACCAATCAGTCCAATTAAGTAGTTTTCATCAAAAGCCCTAATTGTTGGTGCTGTCAGTGTGAATCCAAGAAAACCAAAAATGTTCTCTATTGAACTTTTTTCGTACGATTCAGTTATCTTGCCATCATTTTGAATTACAACTTTGTCTAATATTTGAATTTCTACTATTTCACCAAGTGCAAGTTTTGGTCTCGCTTTTATTTTATTAATAATTTCGTTTTTTAGATCACTATTCGATTTATTCTCGGTAAAAATCTCAATTTTAGATTTTTTGTCCAACAAAATATCTCGAAATTGACTAACAGATATACCATTAATGAGATTACTATTATTAATTTTTGTAAACCAAAATGCTCCGCCAGCAATAATTATTCCAATAATTAACAGTGAAATACTTGCTACCATCGCCAAATTTGTTTTTTTTGTTTCGACAATTTCTTTCTGCAATAATTCTTTTTTTTGATTTCTCTTTTGTTCTTCAACAACTATTTTTGCAGTTGTAATTTGTCCTTTTTTTATAAAATTAGCAACATCTCCCTCATACGTTCGAAGTGGTTTTATGACAAAATTTTCTGTATTATTTTGTTGATCTTTTTCTTCTGACATATTTATCTAAATATAAAAATCGTTACAAATATTGTCGCGTTTCTTGATTAGTTTTTCCAAATTCTGTAGCCACCTATAAGAAATTTTCCAATATCGTCATCCATATCAATAAAATCGTCTGCCGACTCTATCAATTTTGCCGATGAAGATCTTCCAAAAGAAACAATTTCCACCTGACATCCACCGGTCGTTTTTAAATATTCCACAAGTGGAACAAAATCTCCATCACCAGAAACAATAACTACCGAGTCAACTTTTCTTGCGGCCTTGACCGCGTCTATCGCTAATCCGACATCCCAATCAGCTTTTTTTGCTCCACCAGCAAAAATTTGCAAATCTTTTGTCTTTGTTTCTATTCCAAGTTTTTGAAGTGCCTCAAAAAATCCCTGCTCTTCTCCACTTTCTGAAGTTATAACGTACGCTATTGCGCGAACCAGTTTTCGGTTTGCGACCGCATCCTTCAATATTGCTCCGAAGTTTACTTTTTTCTTATATAAATTTTTGGCACTGTGATATAGATTTTGTGTATCTATAA
>DAOLDC010000007.1:0-26362 GCA_035327525.1 Minisyncoccota bacterium
AGAGCAGTCGCCTGTTAAGCGATTGGTTCCAGGTTCGAATCCTGGTCGCGGAGCCAAGTTGAGGTAGCACGAGGTGCGTTAAATATATGGAAAAAAATGAAAATGAAGAAATTAGGTTTAAGAAACAAAATCCGATCTTATTGATAATAAGTAATATATTAAAATTTATCTTAGCTGAATACCATTTTTATTCAAAAGAGCCAGAATTAAATTTCAAAAACTTATCTTCGGTTGAACTTGTTTTAGAATTAAATAAGCACAAGAACAATGCACGGAAAATATTATTCAAAAAACATTCTAGATTAGTAAAAAAGATTGGTAAAAAGTGGACAGAACTTTCTGATACTCACGATTACACAAGTGGTAATGATATAATTCTTAAGTATCTTATCGAAAATGGATGGCGTGAAGATGCTGCGAGAAGTAATTTGGAGTGGTTACTGAGCAAATCCTTCGCGACACTATCCTTACACCAATTCAAACGAAGTCTAACAGAAACAGAGAACCTGTTAGTCGAAGGTAAGGTTAATAAAGAAATAATTGATGCAATTCTAGAAGAATTAGTTTTTGATGATTTATTTTTTATAAGTTTTTCAATTAATAAAGGAATACGTTTTTACTTATAATCCTTTATTAAAGCGGTGGTTGGTGGTAGAATAACCAAATGTTTGAACAAGCATTTAAAAATATAGACAACATATTACATACCAATTCTGGTTGTGGTACAGAACTGGATTATGTAGAATAAACCTCTTGGATATTGTTTCTAAAATACCTTGATGATTTAGAGGAAGATAAAAAGAAGTCGTGGTTTATGATAAATGAAATTAAACAAAAAAATACACGTGATTTATTAGCAATTTTTTTTACACTTGTTCTTATTTTAGTTTTTGCATGTGTTTATTTTTATGAGATAGGATATGAAAAGGCTGAATTTGAAATATATAGTTATCTTACTAATGATTCAACTATTAACGAATGTGATGGAAATGGATGTTATATTGATCTACCCAAAAATGACTTCTTTGCTGGATATATACCTTGTAGTGAAAATCACTATTGCATTTTTGAAGGTAAGACAGAAGAACAAAAATTAAAGGATTTGGAAATTGAGAAGATTTGGGAGAATTCTATTCGCGAAAATCAGTTATTTGACGATTAAGATAAATCTCTTAATTTACCTATTAAAAAACTTAGAAAATATCCCATCAACCAAACTATCATTAGAACCAGCCCCTTCTTTTGTTGTAATATATCCAGTCTCCCCTCTTTCATATGCAAACAACACACCCATGGTCAAAATTTTGTCTTTTTCTGCAGAATCTTTTATGCCGTTATATACTGCGTGTAAGGAGTTTAATACATCGCTTCTGTGTTGATAAACCTCTTGTAGGTGTTTTTCTGCATTATAATTTCTTTTATAAAAAATGGATATTTGATATACAAAAAATAATATCATTACCTTTATTATTAAAAACCCAGTACCCATGGTGATTAATTTTAAATCATCGGCAAATTTTGTAATAATATCAAGATCTGAAATTGACAAAAAGAATACCGAACCTATCATCACAATCATAAAAATTAAGGAGACCATATATTTTTTCTTTTCACTGTCTGCATTATCCATATGCTCTTTAGAACTTTTTTGAAATACTTTTGCATATTCCACCAAAACTGTTGCGTCCCCTATATATTTTGCCGTCTGCCTTATGGTCTCTAGCTGTTTTTTACTTTCATCAATACTATCTAATATGTTTTTAACCTGATCATTAACCTTAATCAGGTCTGTTTCTTTATAAACCTTCCATGAAATATATTTGAGTAAAATTCCTTTAATAAGATCGGTGCGTGATCTTATTAAGTTAGTATTGTCAGTTATCGAATTTAAATGATTTCTTTCCTGATCGGACAAAATTGATTTAAATTTATCGTCCTCATAAGCGTCCAACAATAAAACCCATGTTTCTCCGCCTATTTCAGATAAAACTTTTTTTAGATGATTTTTCTTTTCTATATCCATTTGGAGACATAATAACTTATTATTTAATCTTTTACGAGGTTTCAAATATCAATACAAATTAATTACGACACGCCACACGTTATTGATTCATAATTTCATAATCAAATTACCTGCAGATTATTTCCACACCACAGAATGATTTTTGAGTACTTGATGAAAATGTTATACTCCCAATAAGATGGAATACGACATACCCACAGAATATATTAAAATATTTGATGATAAAGACGACATCAAGAAAAAACTCCTCTCAGCAAGGAGTATAGAAGATTTAACTAACGTTATTAAAAAGATCCGGACGAGGGATAACACCGACATCATTTGGTCAGCCGTAGACATCGCAAAAGAAGGAAATGTTAAAGTATCATTTTGGACACTAAAGTACTATTGGGGGAAATTCGAAGAGTTGAGGAGCATAGAAAAGAAAAAATTAGATGAATTGGATAAGGAAATCGGCGAAGGCAATGAGAGTATCAGAGTAATAACTACAGCTCTCGGAACCCTGCCCTATCTTATAAATGCCATAGCTGGTCAATATTCGAGATCGCTGAATTTATATGAGGAACTAATATGCATCACAGAAAAAATGGCGTTAGACGAGAGTTTATACGTGAGAAATCAATCCACTATAGCGCTCTACACCTTCACCTCAAACATATACGCTAAAAAAAACACAGACGGAACTATCTTTTATTTCCAGGATCTCAACAAAGATGAGCTCTTAAGAGAAAAAGTAAAAAAAATTGCACTCAGGTTTATAGAGGACAATAAAAAATACCCCAAAATATTGGAGTCTTCCATAAAGGTATGTGCCCCGCTAAGAAAGCTGTCCGAGAACGAGGCGGAAGCTATGCTGAAAATCTTCTTTTATACCGAAAACGGAAAACCTCAACCAACATTTCTAACTAAAAATTTTTGTCCGCTTGCAATATATTATGCAATATATGTAAAAAAATTAGAAGAAAATTTTGACACTGCTAAATTTGAGAAGTTTTTGAACGACCTTATTGCCATTTCCGATCCAGAATTAGAGTCTAGTTTTATTTGGCATATCCGAACAGCGCTCGATGACGACATATCTGACATTGATATGTTGTATCCATACATCAAAAAATTATTATCGAAAGGTAATAAAAAAGATAGCGAATCACAATATCATTTTCTTGTAAAGACGCTCATAAATAATCATCCAGATAAAGCTCTATATGTTTACATCGAGCTTACAAATAAATTAAACAGCGAATTAATCTCATCAGTAGAAAATAATAGGATTATATATTTCTACTCATCTGAAATAATCACAGAATTATACAATTATAATAGAGATAAAACTGTTGATTTACTAATAGAGCTGAAGAAACTACAAGATAAGCACTGTCATGTGGATATACCCAAATTAGATTAAATTATGGAAAGCGCCTTCAAAATTTTTGATATGGATATTGATAATATTGAAAAAATTAATCAAAAATTAATTCCTAAAGCAAGTTCTCTTAATACTAATCTGGTCGTGGATACGTCGATAAAACCAGGGAGCATTGAAAGACTGGAGCGAAGAAAAAATATCGTTGGTTTGTGTATGATTTGGGAGGATCTTTTTTCTGAATTGAAAAAAAAGTTTCCAGATGTTGCAAAGCGACATATGCGTTGCAAATATATTAATGACACCCTAAACCAAGAAATTAGAGTGACGAGAAATCATGTTGTGCACAATAATTGTACGGCGCACAAAGTTGGAGAGATCTGTCCCAGGGATGATTGTAAAACTTACCTGTTTAAATACTTCAATACAAATACTGAGATTGATATAAATCCAAAAAAAGTAGCAGATTTTATAGACGTGATTAAAGAGAGTCGTGAAAAAGTTGAGGAGTACATAAAAATACTGATATGATCGTTCAATATGCGAGATAATGTTAAGGAGAATTTTATGCTCTCCTCAAGCGCGGCACAATTTATCAACAAGTGTTTCCAAGCTATTGATTAGAATTCGGACAAAATTCTGCACCTCCCCAATTTCTTTAGACACCAGTTTTGCTATTTTTAACGCAATCCTCATGGTATTGTCTAAAAATTTCCTGTTCAGCTTCTCCAAAATCTCTAAGTACCCAAAAATCAATTTCCAAATCCTTTGTTTTTGCCAAAGCTAACATCCTATGCTTTCCTTCATACAACCTACCAGACTCAAGAAAGATAATCGGATCATTAATAAATTTTTTACTGTTTGTTCCTCTCACATAGAATAAACCCCATTTACCACTTTCCATAAGTTTTCGATATCCGTTTATTTTTTCCTTGTTGGTCTTTTCTATGTCCCCTGATCCTAGTGTTCTTACATGTATTTTTGCCTCTTCACTTGTTATTTTTTCTGATACGATTTGATATTTCTTTTCCATTAATACAATTATATCAAAATATACGATTTTTTATGGTAAACATTCTATATGGTACCAAATTAGACCACTGGTCTTTTTCATTCGGGGTGTAGGAGGGAGTTAGTTAATTGATCTTGATTCCCTCTCAAAATAGGTTCTAACAGCCTCTACGGTGCGGAGCATTACTATGATAGCTCAAAACCTGTTGTATAATATGGATATCGAGCTAGTTCAAGGAATATAAATAAAAACCATGAACCAAGAAAATTTTAGATCACCAGAGAGTAACGAGGGCTTAACAGATGAGCGCAAATTAGAGATTGCAATTGCATATATAAAAGACGAGGCACTTCGATCTGGTAAAACAGTTCCCCACTTTAATTCTCCCGAAATGAGGACGCGTATAAAAAATACAATTGAACAAAAATATCTGTCAGAAGCAAGTGTGACAGAGAAAGAAGCTATGGAATTTCTGAGAGAAATTTTGGGTCAGTAAAATTTGTTCTAAAATTAAAGAACTGATCTTGGGCTAGCACAAGATGAGTGCGAGTCCTGTTTTGGGGAGAAACAAAAAATTAATTATGATATAATTTTGTAATGATAGATTCTCGTAAGAAAGTTTTGAGTATATTAGACAAGACTCATCTAATGAGCCTTGCTACAAATGATGAGAATGGTTTATGGGTAGCCGATGTAATTTTTTTGTATGATGAAAATTTAAATATTTATTGGATGTCTGATCCAAATGCCCGCCACTCTAAAGCTATTACTAAAAACAATAAAGTAGCTGGCACCATAACATCCAGTACAAAAAGTAAAGAACCGAATTTAGGTATTCAATTTACTGGCTCGGCAGAACAACTTGACGGCATTCAGTTTGAATTACTGATTAAACACCTAGCAAAAAGAAACTATCCGAGACCAAAACTATCTGATGCAAAAAAGATATTAAACGGAGATTTATGGTACAAATTGACACCAACCAAAATCGAGCTTATCGACGAGGAGAACTTTGGTTACGACAGACAGAGTATTTCCTTATAATACTAAATTCTGGATCTTTTTTATACAAAACAGGTTCGAGCGTCCTTCACTAGACGGAGCAATTTGACATTATTGTCATACTATTTTATCATAATAAATAGAAAGGAGTTTGAAATGAAAAATATTATTCTCTACCACATGGCTTCCCTTTTTCCTAGAATCAATAAGAAAAAGGCAGCACTTAAAGTAGCTGAACAGGAACTCAAGAAAGCAGCGAATCTTACAGAGGAAATTGTCAGGACGGCAAAGATTCTCAGCGGTCTAAAGTTTCTAGGAGCCTACTTCCGAATTCTTGACGTAACCAGAAAGCTGGAAAGTCAGGAAGCTCAGCTCAGAGAAATCACCACAAGGTGCCAACTCTGGGTTGAGAGAGCGAGAGCGTGATTATCAACCCACCAAGCAAATTCACTTCGGTGGGTTTGCTTTTTATTAACCAACTTCCTTATTTTATAGTTAAGGTTCGAACATCCTTCACTAGACGGAGCCAGTTTCTGAGCCTTATTTATGGTTATTTTATTTATACCCTGACAGATAGTTCGAATTTTTCTTTACAAATTTACATATTTATGTTAAATTTAACTTAGGTTATTGTACAAACTCAAGCATAGAAAGGAATCTTCAAATGAAGACGATTGGAAACGACGAGGTTCTCGAGGTTGGAGACTGGGAACATGTTCCCGTAGGAAGTCTCTTTGTTCAATTCAAGAAAAAAACAGAAAACGAAAAGGAGTTTGTGTTTGGATTGAAATATGATGTCAACACTGCCTTCGTGGTAACAGACTCGGATGAAGCAGTTGAGTACGTGGACAAAATAATTCACAAGATCAGTGTGAATGCAAAGGAGACGGAGCATGCTGAGTTCTACACCAGACATCACAGTGATTTCTTCACACAGAATCAACGCGCTCGAAAAGCCTACACACTCCTTCGATCAATGCAAATTATGCTGGAAGAAGTAGTAATGCATGATTCTGGTTTTGAAATACCAAAACCATAAACACTTATCAAACCACCTGACCTTAGTTGGGTGGTTTTCTTTTTAGATATGACCACTTGCATTCTCGGCACAATTAAGAAATCTTTTAATCAGAACAAGTACCACAAAAAGAAAGGCGGTGTTTAGATGAAAATCCTCGGACAGAAAGCGGGCTATATAATATCTGCTGTCGAACAGTTTATTGCTGAATTGTCCGACATACTGACCAGCGAAGGTCAAGCGAGAGAATGTTGTGGGTATCTTACAATCATGGATACCGCAACGACCAATGGCACAGTGATGCTGATTAGTCAGATCGGAATCTGTCCACCAGATAAATGGGAAAAATATTTTCGCTTTTCCCAAGAGAAGGCCGCTAGGCTACAGCTGAAGAGACACGACATAAGTAGCTGGCAAAGCCGAAACGAGGTCCTTGACCAATATGGCGGCGCCATCAGAACCACGCCTGGCTGGCTGATTCTTTCTTTTTCGGGATTACCCGAATTGGCGGATGAGGCATTGATGCTGTATCTCGCTGTTCAGCTCGGATGGATGCCAATTGGAGAGGCCATGTCCATTGCCAGTATAAGCAACAACAATTATTTCCAAAAATTGTGTGGCGCTGCCCAAGTGCCCATACGATAACAAGGAAATTATGACCGCCACCAAAGGAAAATCGTTTCCATTGGAGGCGGTTTTCTTTTTATCGACGATAAACACGATAGATTTCTATACATTTTGGAATGCAATTTTAGACCAAACTAATCAAATGTTTGATCTGAATTATTTCCATTTCTAAATCCCCCACTGCCTTTGACCAGTTCATGGTTCGAAACGCGTCCTGCCAAGCGAGCAAAACATGGTACAATCTTAATCATGAAAATCAATCATAAAATTGTCTTAGACAATATTCATCTACTTATTTTTGAGTCACAATTAGAAATAACATCTACTTTTTTAAGGTTTCAGGAATATTACGAATCACCAAAATTTAAAAATAAAATATTTAGTCTTGAAGAATTTAAAGATTGGTATATTAAGGATTCACCAAATGGTAAGAAAACTGGTAAATTTACATACTATACTGACTGGAGTGGTTTTAATATCCCTAATTGGGTTTTAAAACCTTTTTATGATGGAAAATTTGATCCACTTTCTACATCAGAAAAGAAAATTTTAAAATTATTCAAAGATGCAATAGGACCTTTTTATATAATTGCTGTATATAACGAATCCAAAAACCTAAAGAAAATCTTGAAACACGAAATAGCGCACGGATTATTTTCGACAAATAATGAATATAGATCAGAAATATTATCAATTTTATCTAATTTCGATATAGAGCCAATAAAGAATGAGTTACGTTTAATGTCTGGATACAATGAATCTGTTTTAATTGATGAGGTTCATGCTTTTTGTATTGATTCTAATCCAAGTTTCAAGATGAGAATTCCTAAAGAGTTATCGGCACGGCTATCAGAAATATACGACAGATATGTAGGCGATTTAGAAGATTTGATAAAATAAATGATTTTCGATAAAAATGCGGTAATCATGAATTTTAGATGACATCAACTTTTTCACTCTCAAAACAGGTTCAAACGTCATGTAGTGCTTGGAGCCAGGGTTAATAAACTCTTATTTTAAGGCATTAAAGTGATGCAAAGGTATTGAACCATAACGAACAATTGACAAATAAGTATTGACTTGCTATAATATATAGTAAATACATAAAAGTTCTTTGAAAGAAATTTTACTAGATTTCTTCACAGCTTATAGAATGTCGACCACTTTAATGTGGTGATTTTTTATGAGCTGTGATCCACTAAATTATTTAGTGGAAGTCTAGCTAAAAAAAGGAGTTCATATTATGAGTGGTTGGGATTCAATTGATCGTGCAGCAGAACGAGGGCCAGTGGCTTTCATCCTCAAGATATTCTTTCTGATTCTTGTGGCGTTTCTCGTCATAGGAGCTGTCACATGGGGTTTGAAGGTCGTGTTGTATCCGGCAACGCAAGTGACCGGGGTCTATGAAAAGACCTTGGATGCTGATAACGCCATCTACAACTATGAGTACTTCAAGCAAGCCTACCAGGACATCGGCGCTATGGACAAGAAGATCGAGACGGCCAAGACGGCCATCGAGACCTTCAATCAAAGTGCCGGCGCGCGCGAAAATTGGGACTTCCGAGATAAAGAGGAAGCGTCAAGACTGACTACCAATCTGACGGGACTGCAGAATGTCCGGAATGATATGGTGGCCACCTACAACGGAAGAGCTAGAATGGTTAATAGGTCGATTTTCATGGGAAATGATGTTCCCCAATCGATCGACTAAGATAACAACGACAATAAATAAGAAGGATAAAAAGATGAATACAAAGCAGTTTTCGAAGATTGTTCTGATACTGATCCTTATTGGGGGAGTCACTGGATGTGAAAATGCTCCGACCTCCGCTCAAATCGAAATGAAGCAGAACGAGGATAACCAAATGCGTTTGATCAAGTCCATTCCAGCTCCAACCCTGAAAACTTCGCTCGAGCGAAAGAATCTAGTGAGACGTCTGGAGCGTATTAATCAGGAGGAAATGGTTAGTTATGTCTACCTCGTCAGTTACGGCAAAGTGATGGCCTACTACACGATTCGTGGAAAGGTCTCGTCACTTAATTCTTACCTGACGGCGATGGAACGATTGGAACGCGTGAGTTCGGGCGGAAGTACCCATATTATTACTTTGGAAGCACCGGACCAAGATGGATCCTACGGCAATAACGCGGATGGAGTCTTTTTCTTCACAACTGAAGGGGTTTATGTGGAGTGGAAGGGTGAATATCTCTGGTCTGACCAGCCACTCAAAATGAGCCAACCAGTGGAAATGATTCAGGTCATCTCTGGTGAATAAGGTCATCTCGGTGACCTAGGGATTTGATCCCGGCACGTGATCCTGTGAATGCGCAAGCAAACACAGTATCACGTGCTTTTTTTAACTAAAATAAATTCGGATATTATCCAAGGTGTCGAGTAATAATGAAAAAAATCTTATAATTCGACTCAAGACGTCATTGCTTTTTCCTGATATGTAAGCTAGATTACTGTTAGACAACAAGAACATTCCAAGGTGGAATTTTTCACAAAACAAAACAAGAAAGAGGTAAGCCAATGAAAACATCAGGAGAAGAATTGTGGGGTTTGCATACCGGACTGTCACCTACAGGTTTAACGCAGTTGGTTGATCTGTCAGATGTATCTTCGGAAACACGGGAAATTGAACGCAAGTATCGTTTTCCGTCTGATCAAGAAAAGGTGGATGTTGCAGTCTCGGAACTTTTTGCCAAGGTTGGCAATTTCGTGACACGCAAGAAACACAAAATCTTGAACTTGGTCACCTTTGTTGGTATTGACCAGTATTACATTTACAAGGTCGGCGATCGCGAGTTTCAGTTTCGCTATCGCTCTGGTGCAAACCGTCCTCCACAAGTGACGGTCAAATACCAGTTAACTGCGGGTTCGAACCTAGCTCGTGGGGAAATAAATATTGGTGTTGGTAACACTGATCCGAGCAAAGTGCGAACCTTTATGTCTGTTTTGGCTGCGATGTTAACCACGACTCCAATTGTCTTTGCCGTTCAACAGAGCGGTAACATTTGGATCATCGAGGACAAGATAAGTAACGGAAAAGTTGAGGTGGTGGTTTACCGGACCAAACGGTTTGCACCTACTCCGTATGAGGGAGTTTTCGTTGAGATTGAACCACTGGAGTTTGAGGACGTCGAGTCCGCAATCAACGTAATCAAACACTACGAGTCGGCTCTCAACCTTGGCGCCATGGTTTGTGAACAAAGTATCGCTGAAATGTTCCGTCCTGGTGCAGAAAGTCAAGTTAAGGATTAGGCCCGTTTCCGCTTACAAGACCCACTCTTGTAACAGGGAGCGGGTTTTGTTTTGTTAAAAACAGGATAAACTCTGTAACCAATAGTAATTATTATATCTAAATTATTGTGTCTTATACCACGAGTTACTTCTTTATTTCCTTCTTTTTGAACTATCTGGAAATTCCGGATAGTTGAATTTTTAGTGATAAATTTTATACAATGACTTAAATTATTATTTTTGATATGATTCTATTATGAAAAAAATATTATTTTTACTCATCATTACATTATTAATAATTCCAAGTATCACACTTGCACACTGGTGGAATCCGTTTAGTTGGTTTGATAATTGGAAATTCTTTTTAAGAGACAGGACACCACCTACTATTGAATTAGGGGTAGAAAATACAAATGAAATTGAAGAAAATAATAATGTGAGGAATCAAGATCCGGTGCCTCAGACAGAAAAATAAAATATCACTAACAATAGTCCGACTTTGATCAAAGAAGAAGTTATCGAACCAAAACCGACTGTATCTACAACTGCAGAAGCTAGTTTATTTATAAATGGTAAATCTAGTCAGGACAACATACAAACCATAGTGAGAGGTGCTAAATTGGATATTGGATGGACAGCGTCTGGGGTAAGCTGGTGTCAAATTGAGGGACGAGTAATTCCAATAGATGAAGGAACTACAATTACCACTCACGCCTATTATAGTTTGCCTACTAGTGGTCAAATAGTTAGTACAGCTGATAAAACTGGTTATATTGAATCATTATGGAAATATCCAAGTTGGTTGATATTTTACCTTGATTGTAATGACGGACCGGTAGACTACCTAGTTCCGGGCTACAAACATGGTCGTGCCAGTGATATAGTTTCTATAGTACTCGAGAGTGTTGAGACAAAAAAGAATTTAACCATAAATGAACCGACTAATTCCATATTATATGTAGGAGAGAAAGTGCAGATTACATGGTCTGCTGATCCAAAATCTGTCCCAATTATAGATATAACACTGACAAACAAAAATTACGAGCCTATTGATTTTCAAGAAATTGCCAGTGGAATAAAAAATAACTACAATTACTCCTGGACCATACCAAACGATTTGCAACTAGGAATTTATAGAATAATTGTCTCTGAACCATCTGGTGGAAGCGAAAGAGCTTATGATGAAACTAATTTATTTGAAATCAGAAGAAGATAACAAGAATCAGCACAAAAAAGTTCAATGCCCACCTCCCCCTTCGTAAAGAGCAAACTATATTTTTTTCTGATATACTTTTTGGATGTATAAATGGGATATATACGAAGTAACAGCAAAAGAAACTCCAATTCACGGTGTGATGTTTCGCGGTCGTATTAGAAAATATGCGATATTAAATAATATTAATCTATTAACTGAAAATGCTTCAGATAAAGAAAATGTTGTCAGATTTGCAGTTGAAAAAGATTTTGACCCAAAGAAAATTATTATTTATATAAAACAAATAATTTTTGATTCAGAAATTACTCTAATTCAGAAAGAATTAGTAAATCCTGTTTTATCAAAAATAAAAATTAATCTCGAGGAAAGGTATTAAAAATAATCACTTACAATTATTTTTAATATTACATAATTTTAGGTGAATAATTTGACAAATTTTTTCTGCACGATATAATACTGTATAGATACGAAACAATGACCTTTTATAAGGGGAAAGACGATGACATTTTTTCTAGCAATATTTGTTATTATTGCCGCGATTTGGGTGCGCAGATTTTTTCGGAGAATCGAAAAGATGACATGCATCCTTCATGTGTGCGATAATTGTCAACCTGACAACCTGCGGTGCAGACTTAATGAGATAAATAAAAATAGTTTTGTCTGCGAACACATGCTCCGTATAAAAACAGAAAAAACAATTATCAGAACGTGGTGTATACTCAACTTTCAACCAGCCAAAAAGCTGTGTAAAGATATTGAGTTAAGTTGGTGTAGAAAAAGAAAAGGAGATGCGACAGAGATCACAAGATCGTATAAGGGAGGCATCGTCATACCATAATTACTACCACTCGTGAAAGCCGCTCAGACCTTCATGAGTGGTTTTATTTTTACTTAAAACAAGAGCAAAACATTATTACATAACTTTCCCACTATTCTACGCACAACCAAAAATTTCCATCTCAAAGTTTAAAACATCGCACACTACTCGAACCTTGTTATAATGTAATTGTGTTCAAACACCTACTCAAAAAAAGTTTTTGCTGTGCATTGATGATTGTTATTATTGGCGTGATTTTTTTCATCCTTATTAATTTTTTTGTAATTATGAAAAGCAGAAATTATATTGAAAATGATGTTTCGGAACTTCCTGATGTACCAGCCGCATTAGTTCTGGGTGCAGGAGTCTCGGATCGAGGTATACTGTCGGCGATATTCAAAGAGCGTGTTGACGCGGGTCTGGAACTTTATCAAAAAGGTAAGGTAAAAAATATTCTAATCAGTGGAGATAATAGTACCGAAGAATATAATGAAGTAAGTCCAGTTCGATTATACCTTCTCGATCGAGGCGTGCCGGAGCATGATATTTATCTGGACTTTGCGGGATTCAATACCTACAATAGTGTATATCGTGCACAGGCAATTTTTCAAATAAACAAAGTTATCATTGTCTCGCAAAAATTTCACCTATATCGTGCTATATATTTGGCCAGATCACTTGGAATCGACGCGTATGGATATCCAACAGAAGAAGGTCATTCAAGTACGCGCAATATTGTTCGAGAATCTCTTGCTCGTGTAAAATCATTCGCTGAACTAATGCTTGGCTTCAAACCAAAATTTTTGGGAGAAGAAATTCCGGTGAAATAAAATTGTGCAGAATAATTTTGACTGATATAATAATTACATGCAAAAAATAGCAACAAAAGTTTTTATTTATTCGTCGATTGCGTTCGGAATTATAGGTATATTAGTAGTTTTGACATCGTCAGGTCCAAATCAGCCAGATTCAAATCTGTTTGAATCTTTTATGAAACTTCTTTTTGTAGCAATTTTTATTATATTGCCATCATTTGCCCTAAGTGTTGCTGGTAAATACTTGAGTGACAAATCATAAACAAAAATCAGTCACTGAAAACTGGATCAGGGATTGTAATAGAAGATTGTAATATTTATTCAGAAACTTGATCGAGATCAAAGAAATTGCTAGACTCAAAAAAGAGCTTAGTGATTTTTTTAATTTTAATCTTAGAAAACCAAAAACAAACAGGAGGATTTATGTCAAAAATTATGCCAGCGATGGTTGAAATAAATGAGCTGGGAGCCTGCGAACATTGTAACGAAATTCTGTGTATCGACATGTATTCGGAAGATGAATCAATGTCCGCAAAATGGTATTGCCCGTATTGCAAAAAAGAAATCGGGCACAAATCATTTGGTTATGAGAAAGACTCAAAAGGAAAATGGTTCAGAAAGTATTGGGTCGGTCCAGACAAAAAAATGACCGAAACCCGGCCGGACGAACTATTCAACATTGGAAATGTAACAGTTTTTGTTCGGTAATGCTTTTTGTACAGCAACACCAAGACACCTTCAGGCCAAAATCGCCCCAAAGAAAAACCAAATCTTTGTGGGCGGTTTTTCTTTTATCAAAAAATTCAAACAATTTCATCAAGATTATTTTTTATATATTCATCAACATCAAATTTTTTCTTACAGCCACTAATTGACATATATCTGATTTTTCCAAAAATTGGACGAGAAAACCATGCCCGATCATGCACGCCCCCAATTGACCAGGCAATTCCAACATAACCGTTCGGATCATTACCGTCCAATTCATATTTGTTATTGAGATAAATTGCGATTTTTTGGGCGTCTTCTGGATTTTTGGTCCATTCCAATATTTTTTTTGCCCAATACATTCTCATGTAACCGTGCATTTTTCCAGTCCTGACCATTTGTATTTGGGCAGCATTCCATAAAAGATCGTGGGTCCTTCCATATTCAAAATCCTTCAATGAATATACATACTCCCTTTTGTCATTTCTGGTAATATTTAATGTCTTTTTTGCCCAGTCTGGAAATCCATCAAAATTATCATAATTTTTTTCGTACAAACAATAATTATCGGAAAGTTCTTTTCTAATAATTAATTCTTCCAAAAAAGATTCAGTACTACTTTTGTCATAATTGATACCATTGGACTTTGTAAAATTAATAGTTTCTAACGCAATTCTCTGTGAAGAAATCATTCCGTAATGTAGGTATGGGGAAAAATTTGATAATGCGTCAATGTTTGGGTTGTTTCTATCTTGATTATATTTGCTTAATTTATTTTTCAAAAAAAATTTCAAACTTTTTCGGGCTTCATCCTCGCCGGCAATTATCCAATCAAAATGTTCCTCTGATGATTTTGGCAAAATTTCTGTCCAATTGTTTGCGAAGAATTTTTTGTTATTAATATTTTTTACTGAAAAATTGATTTTTTGCTTTTTTGATCTAGGATAATCAATCAAAAAATCTGCCAACTTTTTGTTAATTTTTGGCCTGATTGTATAGGCGGCAAACTCTTTTTTGTTTGAAGCGATTCTGGCAGGAACAATATTATGAGAATCTATTTCCCAATAAGTACAGCTTAGTTTTTTTGAGATTTTTTGATCTATGTTTTTTTGATCATTTAATGGAAAAAAATCAGTCACTAATGATCCAGCCGAAATGTCGTTACAGAATTTCAGGATGTTTTTTGCAATATCGTCCGTTTTGCTATATCCAGAAAAAACCTTGAAAAAAATATTGTTTTTATTTAATTTTTTCTCAACTTCTTTCAAACCAAAAACTTCAAATGTCAGATGACGATTTTGCTTTTTCGAAAAATTATTTGTTAAATTATAAATTACAACGACCGGTTTTCTGATTGACTCTGCCAAACCCTGTGCAAATATTAATGACCAATTATCACTTGATCTTATTTCCCTTCTCATCCAATAAACAATCGGACCTTCAGAAACATCTTTTTTATTCAGATTGTGTGCAAGACCTTTTTTTATTAATTCTTTATACATTTTTTAGTTTATAATGTTTTTCCTATAATAGACCCATTTTGCGGTCTCAACAATGGATACTGTGGCCACAATCCAGACAACAACGGACAATATCCACCCGATTCCCAAAAAGGTTGTTTCAAATATTCCATGCAGAAACGGTGCATATATTGTAATTGAAAGCAAAACCAGCCCCAAAATAACTCCGCTAACCAAAAATTTATTGGAGAAAATATTGTAGGTAAAAATAGATTTATTTAGACTGCGCAATGAAAACGCAACGAATAATATATATGAAGAGAAGCAGGCAAAAATAAATGTTTTAATAACAGAAATATCATAATTTGTTTTTGTGCTCAGAATCCAATAAATAAAGAACAACAAAAGTGCATTCAATGTTCCGATGGTTATTGTCAAAAATTTGACTTGCTTATTGAAAACCTTTTTTTCTGTTTTGCTATTTGTAACGCCCAAATCATGCTGCTTGTCACCATCAAAAGCAAACGCGATTGCTGGCAAACTACCCGTAAAAAAGTTTACCCATATTATTTGAATTGCGTTCAGTGGCATAGCCAAACTCAATAACAAACTGCCGCCAATCAAAATAACTTCATCTAATGAATTGGACATCAAATAAACAAAAATCTTTCTAATGTTTTTTAACATTAATTTGCCCTCTTCAATAGCTGAAACAATTGTCTCAAAATTATTATCCAACAAAACCAGGTCGGCCACACCCTTTGCCACATCAGTACCAGAACCAACAGCAATACCTATGTCGACAGCCTTTAGTGACGGAGCGTCATTCACGCCGTCACCTGTCATTGCCACAACTTCACTCCTTTTTTGATAGAGGCGTCCTATTCTCAATTTGTCCTCCGGAGTTACCCTGGCAAAAACCTTTACCATGGACAATGCGCTCATCAATTCTTTATCGCTCATTTGACGAATTTCTTCGCCTGACAATGCTTCGTTTTCTCCGACAGAAAAACCGACCTGTTGAGCAACCGCAATAGCTGTTCCCTTTAGATCACCAGTTGCCATAACCACTCTGACGCCATAGTCAGTTATGTTCTTTATTGCCTGCGGAACCGTTTTTCTAACAGGATCATAAAAAGCCAACAATCCAATAAAATTGATTTCTGAAATGTTTTCTAGATCAATTTTTTCTATTTTTTCATTTTTGTCTTTTTTTGGAAAATTCTTTATGCCGACACCCAGCAACCTTTTTCCCTGAGAACTCAAAGTTTCTACACTATGTAATAATTTTAAATATTCATCTTTATTCAGATTTGATTTTTTTAGCAAAATATCTGGCGCCCCCAGAAAAATTAAGCTCTTATTATTTTTTGCTCCAGTTATATTTGTATTCAAATCAAATTCACCAAAAGATACAGAGAATTTGTTTTTTGAATTAAACGGCAAAAGTATTTTGAAATTTCCGATTTTGGAAAAATCTTCAAAATTGATATTTTGAATGGCTGATGACTTTATTATATTTGATTCCAAAGCATTTCCAATTATTCTCCAATCTGTCGGATTTTCGTCTGGATTCTCTATCAAAACATCAGTATTCATTGCTGACAGTAACAAAATTTCTTTTTGTTCATCAGAAAAATTTGTTCGAATATCAATATCAAAATTGGTAGTTTGTACTGCTTGGTTTTTTTCGCTCAACAAATCTTTTGTTTGTAAAATATCGACCAAACTCATTCTGGCTTCGGTCAATGTACCAGTTTTGTCTGTCATAATTACAGTTGTTGAACCAAGAGTTTCTGCAGCCGAAAGATTTCTCATTATACCCCTTTTTTGTGCCAATCTCTGAACACCGACTGCCAAAACAGCAGTTAATCCGATTGGTAACGCTTCTGGTATGGCACCAACTGCCACAGCAACCGACATCAAAAACATTTCGAACACGGTTTCGCCTCGATAAATACCTAGCGCAAAAACACCCGCAACAATGATTGATAGTGAAAAAGTTATTACCCACGCCAATTTTGAAACGGCTTTTTGTAGAGGGGTTTTTTCTTGTTCGGTCTCCACAACCAAATCCGCAATTTTTCCAATTTCAGTATCTTTGCCAGTTGCAATAACTATCGCATCACATTTTCCCTCTGTTATCAAAGTTCCACCAAAAATCATATTTTTTCTTTCTGGAACAAGTGTTGCTTCCGACAAAACATCGGTGTTCTTTTTTACAGATAATGATTCTCCGGTCAAAATTGCTTCGTCAACTGACAATCCATTTTCAAAAATAATTCTAGCATCTGCAGGAACTCTATCTCCGCTAGATAATTTCAACAAATCGCCAACAACTATTTCTGATGAATCTATTTTTATTTCTTTTCCACTTCTGATTATTCGACTTTTTTGTTCTATATATGATCGCAAATGAGCTAATGCGTTTTCGGCTTTGTTTTCTTGATAAAATCCCAAACTAGCATTTACAAAAATCGCCAAAAAAATAATAAATGCGTCTACCCATTCCTGCAAAAAAATAGTAGCGACACCAGCGATAATAAGTATAAAAATTAACGGACTTTTGAATTGCTGCAAAAAAATTTTTAGTTTTGAGAATTTTTTTGTTTGACCAAAAATATTCAGACCATAACTATCTAGTCTGACTTTTGCTTGTTCTGCTGATAAACCATATTTTGAATCAGTTTCAAATTCTGACAAAATATTTTCTACA
This sequence comes from Minisyncoccota bacterium, assembly GCA_035327525.1. Lineage (GTDB taxonomy): Bacteria > Patescibacteriota > Minisyncoccia > Phycocordibacterales > JAACPR01 > JAKLEX01. The sequence continues at coordinate 18,022 of DAOLDC010000007.1, forward strand.
TCCATTGACCAATAAAAATTATTATTAAGTTTTTCTTTCATAAAATTACAATTATTTTAACATAAAATAATCTGATATAATATCAATATGAGAATCAATCAAAAAGGATTCACTTTTATCGAAACAATCATTGTGATAAGTATATTGTCTATTCTTTTTAGTGTGACAATATTGGTATTAAATCCGGCTCATAGAATTGCACAAACATATGATACGCAGAGAATAAATGATGTTAATGCAATATCTAGAGCCATTCAGCAATACTATATAGACTATCGTAATTATGATAATTTGGGTCTAAAAGAGTACTTTCAAGAAATATGTGCCACTGGTTTTTTGACAGAACAACAAGTTCTTGAGCAACAAATTTCTGAATCAGAAAATGAAGATTGTGCCGGGTGTAATGATTTGTTAAATTTGGCAAAAATTACTCCAATATATTTGGTCGGGATTCCAAATGACCCACTAAACATAAGAAAAGATGGTTTTGAAACATTGTCTGGTAGTGGTTATTTTGTAAAAAATGAATCAAATACAATATACGTTTATTCTAATAACCTAGAAAAAAGTAGTGATTATTATATTGAAGGCTATTTTGGTAATATCAAAAAAGAACTGCTGATACTAATAATTATCATAATGTCTATACTGCTTTTGTGGATTTATTTAGTAAGGAAAACAAATTCTGAAAAGAGGTAAAGTATAAGAAATTAATTTTCTGGTAGTCTGTTGTTTTGTTTAAAAAACAAAACATCGCCAATAGTTATATTCAATATATTACCTTTTAATCTGGGGTGAGTAAAAAAATTATCATCATCTTCGATTTGTCTGTAGAATTTTGATAATGAACCTTCACCATCTGACCATTCAAACATAATTTTGTTACGAAACTCTCTAGATTCCATATCTAATAGTTCTGGCTTTTCTCCATAAAGAATTCTGGCGTAATCAGCTGCCAGTCTGATCTGGTTCTCCATTCTATTGCGCGGAACTGCTTTGCCAGTCATCAATGCGTTCTCGTATTTGAATCGTTCATTTAACAATATCTTTTCTTGTGAATTGATCTCTGATGAATTCATATAATATATATTATAACATTTTATAAAAATCTGTCTTTATTCAAAATATCCTCTCTTTCTATAACTCCCTCAGATAATCTGATTATCCTATCTGTTTCTTTTCCGTATTCCTCTTCATGTGTAACCATGACAATTGTTTGACCTTTTCTGTTCAGTTTTTTCAAAATATCGATTACAATTCTGGCGGAAATAGAATCAAGGTTGGCAGTCGGTTCGTCACTAAATATAATTTTTGGTTCATCAACAATCGCTCGAGCAATGGAAACTCTTTGCTGTTCACCCCCAGATAATTGATTTGGTAGATTATGAACCTGCCGATGTAGATCCAGCTCGTGTAGAACTTCCTCTGCTTTTATAAAAGCATCTTTTGGTGCAATTCCGCGCATCAACAATGGTAAAGATACATTTTCGACAGCTGTCAATTCTGGAACAAGTGCGTAATCCTGAAAAACATAACCCAAATATTCTAATCGAAAATCGGTTTTTTGTTGATTATTTAATTTGAGAACATCGATTCCATCTATAATCAATTCTCCATTGCTAGGAATATCTAACAAACTTAATTGATACATCAATGTACTTTTTCCGGCACCAGATCTACCCATTATCGCCACAAATTCTCCTTCTCTAACATTCAGATCTATACCACGCAAAACTTTTGTCTCGATAACACCGTCTTTGAAAGTTTTTTCTATTTTTTTTGCTTGAATTATATTTTTCATTTTTTTTATTTACGACCCAATATAGAATCTAGTGTGTTTTTTGAAACAATAATTCTGGCCGGTATATAACCAGCAAGTGCGGTTACAATTATTAGAATAAACACCCTAATTGTTGTTATTAATGCTGGTGCAACCAGAATACCATCACTGAATGGAAAATTTATTGGATTATTGTCAAAATATGGAATAAGTAGAAAATAAACCAAAAATAGTCCAACAATCGAACCGACAATCGCATAAATCAATGACTGAAAAACATATGCCAACTCAATCACTTTTCCATTTACACCAATTGCCTTCATGATGCCGATATATTTTCTTCTAGTAATAGCATTAATAAAAATAACTATAAAAACAGTTATAGCCGCAACGGCTAGACCAATAGAACTTATAATTGTTCCTAACAATGTAAAAGTTCTTTTTATATCAAGCAAAAACTTTGGTTGAGCGTCCTCAAATGTCTGAATTTGAGCAAATTTATCCAATCCATTATTTATCAAAATATCACGAACAGTCTCTGGATTGTGTTTTGAATCAACCAAAATAGCTATTTCGCCAACATTCAAATCATTTCGATCCATCATTGAACGTAATTGAACATCATTCATAAATATTCGACGATCTGTTTCGTCAACTTTTCCTTTTGTAATACCTTTTACAGTAACCTCTCTAACACTATTGCCGATTTTGAGTCTAATTTTTGAACCAATTTCAACATTTCTCAAAACCAAAAATCCGGGAGAATTTATATCTAGATATTTTTCTAACATCAATGCTCCAACAATAACCTTGTCAAAGTCGTCTGGCTCAAGAAATTCTCCCTCAATAACCAAGCTGGCAATTCCGGTGACCTGATCTTCTCTATCGGGATTAATACCGGTTATTATCACACCGACCTCTTCCGCTACATCATCAAAATTTGTTCTATTTCGGTAATTTGCCTCAACCAAACCTGAAACCAAATATCTAGGTGAAAAACTTTTTATACCGGGAGTGTTCTCTATTGTAGAAATTATTTCTCGACTGTTTTGGATTGAATTGTTCTCTTTTAATTTTGAAATTATTATGTCACCAGTATAATATTTTTTGTTTGCGGCGACAGCTCCTTCTATCAAGCCGACCAATAGTCCAGATACAACAACCAGATTGAGAAATGTCAAAACCATTATTATAATAATTAGAACATTTGTCCAAACAGATGCTCTTTTTATTTGTCTGTATCCCAAAAACCATGCAACTTTTAAGGTTTTCAAATCTATCATTATATTATTGAGGAATTACAATCTTGTCACCGACAGAAAGTCCAGATAAAACAATTACATTTCCCATATTATCTCGCTGACCTATTTCTATTTCAGTTTTGACTGAATCCTTGCCCTTGGATATTTCGACATAATTTTTGTTGTTATCGCGAATGATCAAGTAGCGTGGAATAATTAATTGATCAATTATTTTTTCTTTTTGAATTTCTATTTCTGCTGACATGCCGGACAAAATACCTTTATGAAAATCATTAAAACTCAATAGTATTCTGTATGTCGTAACACCATCTTTTATGGTTTCTCTGGGATCGATATGAGTAATTACTGATTCAAAAATTACATCGTCACCAAAAGCATCCAGTTTTATATTGGCAGGATCACCAACATCTACTCCAGCAATATTTATTTCCGGAACAAAACTTTCTATTTCCAAAGGTTTGTTACTAACCATAGAAAATGCCTTCTGCCCTGCGGTAACAACCACTCCCAATTCGACATTTCGTCCAGTTATTACTCCATCAAAAGGTGCTCTGATGACATAATTACCGCTTCTAGCATTCAATCTATCAATCGACGCTCTTGCGCTAGATATGTTTGCATTCAAAACTGGAATTTCAGCCTGAACAGATCGCAAACTTTCTGTTGTAGAATTTATTTCTATTATTAATGTCGAGATTGCATTTCTGGATTGACTTATATTTGCCAAATATGCATCAATTTGGGCTTTTGATTTTCCAGAATATTCTTTGAACTCTGTTGAATTAGAGGAAATCAATGACAAAAGCGATTCAACTTTTTTCAAATTTTCAACAAACTTTTGGGCATCTGACAAATTTACATCTGACACCGACAAATTATCTGAATCTTTTTTCCATGTGTTTAACATTTCACCAATCTGGAATCTTTCTTCTTGTATTTTTACTCTAACAAAAAAATTACCTAACGAGATATCAAATTCTGGAAAACGATTGTTCGGCTCCGAAATAAAAGAATCTATTTGATTTCTAACAATATCGTCAGCTGCAATATATGATTTTTTTAATCTACTGACTAACAAATCCTTGGTGCTTTGTAGTTTTGTTTGATCAGAATCACTACCAGAAATTTCTCTCAATTTTGCCTCCTGACTTTCTAGGTTTGCAATGGCTTGATCTATTTCGCTACTGATTTCGGCAGAATTCAATCTAGCAATAATGTCGCCCGCCCTAACTTCATCTCCGATTCTAAAATTTATTACACTGACCCTACCTGTCGATTCAAACGCTAGATTTATTTCTTCTGATGGAACAACGCGACCAAAAACCTCGGTTGAAATTATCAAATCGCCTCTTTTTGCCTCAAAAAGATTGTGATTTCCATTTTTTCTGATAATAACAGTTGTAATTATGCCGACAAAAACAATTACGATAATAATCAAAATCCAAACATTATGTCTTAATAAATTTTTCATTATTGACTATTATACACCCAAAATTAGCTTATTTCAAATGCAATTCTAGCCATTTCTTCGATTTCAGCAGTTTTCAGAACAGCAATTTTTGCTGTCGAATTATCATCGTTTATAAGTCCGTCGTCATTTACTTTTAATTTGTTTTTTGATAAGTCGATTTTTATTCCCAAAGATTCTAGATCATTACATATTCTCTGTCGCATTTCCGCAGATCTCTCGCCGATTGTACCAGTAAATATAATCGCATCCAGACCGCCCAGAACTGCGTAATATTGTCCGATATATTTTTTTACATTATATGCATAAAAATTCAATGCCAAATCCGCCCGGTAATTTTTTTTGCTTGCTTCTTCAATCAATACTCTAGTATCAGACGATAAACCGCTGATTCCCAACATTCCGCATTCCTTGTACATAAAGTTTTGCATTTCGGCTGGATCAAAATCCTCAGAATCCATTATTGTAATGAGTGCATTCGGATCGATTCCACCGATTCTAGAAGCCATTGGTAAACCCTCCAGTGGAGAAAAGCCCATGGATGTATCAACGCTCTTGCCGTTTTTTATCGCTGTAATACTAGATCCACCACCCAGATGACAGACTATTATTTTTTCGGCTGGGCCGTAATTTTTTATAAATTTGTTATAAACCGAGGCGACAGAAATGCCATGATATCCATATCTGTAAATTTCTTTTTTTTCTGCAATAGATTCTGGTATAGCATAAATTCTAGCAACATCTGGCAAATCAGAATGAAAAGCGCTGTCACTAATCGCTAATATTTTTTTGTTACCCAATCTCTCTTTGATATTAAATATTTCTTCCTTGACTGGTTTGAGATGAAGTGACGACAGATTATAAACCTGATCAAGCGCGTACAAAAAATCATCATCAACAATCTGGTGTTTTTGGAAAATTTTTCCAGGTGCAACAATTCTGATTGCAACAGATGTTATATCATCTTCTGATTCAATCAATTTGTAATCCAATAATTTATTTACAAAGTCAGAAAAACTGTTTGCAAAAATTTCTTTATTTATTTTTTCTTCTTTTTCGACACTTTTTAATTTTTCTATGACCAAAAAACCGTTTGGGGTTTCTTCGTAATGACCAAAAAACAAATAATTTTCGTTATCAAAAAATGCGTATTTTTTTGATGTGCTACCGTTATTTATAATAATTGTTTTTTTCATTTCGATTATTTTATCTATTATAAATTATATAAGTTAGTAACAATAATTACAATCAAAAAACTAGTTCGTCATTCCCCACTGCCAATTTTCTATTTCGTCTGGATCGATTCCGTTTTTCTTTATAAATTCTCTATGTTCTGCCATTTTTTTGTCATATTTCTGTATAACTTTTTCTGATTGATCAGTTGTTATCGTGCCATTATCTGACAGCAATTTGCAGGCGTCAGTCAAAACATCGTAGCGACTGGTTTTGTTACGAATCATCATGTCAAATGGTGTTGTTGTTGATCCATTTTCTATATAACCATTCACCTCAAAACGGTTTGGGTTATCAGCATAATCGAACAAAATTTGTTTGATGGTTTGTGGATATCCGTGATAATTTATTATTACCGGTTTGTCGACTGTCATAAATCGCTGAAAATCTTTTTTTGACAGAACATTTCCGCCTTCACCAAATCCAGAATATGACATCGAAATAATATTTACGAATCTGACTTTTATTTCTGGCAATTCTTGATGAATCAATTCTATTCCGGCTAGCGCCTCTTTTGTCAAATAATCTCCGACTCCGACAACAACAATATCAGGATTATCCTGACTGGCGAATTTCCAAATTCCCAAACCTTCGGATAGCTGATTTTTTGCTTCATCTACACTGATCCAGCGTGGCTCGACTGTTTTTCCGGCAACAATTACATTTATTCCGTTTGTACTTTGTAATACTTTTTCCATTACAACTAGAGTTGAAGCGCCGTCAGGTGGAAAATAAACATTAATAAAATCTCCATGTCGTTGCAAAATATTATCAATAAATCCCGGATTCTGATGAGAAAATCCGTTGTGTTCCTGTCTCCAACCAGAGGAAGTCAAAATATAATTAAAAGAAGGAATAGTTCCACGCCATGGAATTTCCTTCGACTGTATCAGAAATTTTGCATATTGATCCGCCATACTGGCAACTATCTGAATAAATGCCTCGTATGAAGCAAAAATTCCGTGTCGTCCGGTCAAAACATATCCCTGCATCAATCCCTGCAATGTGTGCTCCGACAACATTTCCATTACCCGACCATCTACTGACAAATCTTCGTCAAAATCCTGAATTGGCCAAACAAAAGCTCTTTTTGTTGTTTCAAAAACTTTATCAAGTTTGTTTGAATAGGTTTCGTCAGGTGAAAAAAATCTAAAATTATTAGGATTTGATTTGAAAACATCATTCATATATTCCCCGGCTCTACGCATGGAGCTGGATCCGACAAATCCAGGCCTGGTCAATTCCTCCTCGTGTTTGTAAACATCTGGCAAATTCAGTGGTTTATAAACATCTGGGCCACCGAAGGCGTTTTTGTTTTTACCAATTCGCAAATCATCTGGCGGAATTTGATTTGTTATTTCTGTTATAAAACCATCTTTTTTATCAAACAATTCTTCAAATTTGTATGATTGCAACCATTTTTCTAGAGCATGCAACTCTTCCATATCAATTCTTGGCTCTTTGGTAACAACTTGATGAGAATAATGATTTCCTTCTATTTTTTTGTCATGCAAAACCGGTATTCCAGTCCAACCTTTTGGTGAACGTAGAATTATCATTGGCCATTGCGGTTTTTCTATTTTTTTGCCAGCTCTGGCGTTTTTTTGAATTTCAGAAATATCAGAATAAGCAGATTCCATTACTTGATTCATTTGATCAAAAACATCTGTCGAAGCATTATTTCCGGCGAGAGTTTTGTTTATTTTGGAATTCGTTTTTGCTTCACTTTCTTCTTCTACAAAATAAACCTTGTAGCCATAACCTTCAAAAAGTTTTTGTAATTCTTCGTCTGACATTCGACCAAAAATAGTTGGGCCGGAAATTTTGTAACCATTCAAATGCAGAATCGGCAGAACCGCTCCATCGTTTTTTGGATTTATGAATTTGTTGATATGCCATGATGTTGCTGTTGGACCAGTTTCTGCTTCACCATCACCGACCAAACACGCAACCAACAGATCAGGATTATCCAGAACTGCACCATATGAAGTAGAAAGAGAATAGCCCAATTCACCACCTTCCAGAATTACTCCGGGAGTGTGTGGGCTGGAGTGACTTGGAAATCCGTACGGCCAGCTGAATTCTTTGGAAATATAAAAAATGCCTTTTTCATCGCGTTGAGCATTTGGATAATATTCTCCCAATGTTCCTTCGACAAATAGATTTGCTTGTACGGCGGGATAGCCGTGCCCCGGTCCGACAACATACATTATGCTCTGTTTTTTTTCGGCAGCTAGTTGATTCAAGAATAAATAAACAAAACTAATTCCTGGACAAGTTCCCCAGTGACCAAGCAAACGTGCTTTGATATGTTTCGGTTTCAGCTGTTCTTCTAATAAAAAATTGTCCTGCAAAAAAATCTGAGTGGTTGATAAATAATTTACAGCTCTAAAATACTTTTTTAAATTTTCTTTGTTGTACATACTGAAATTATTATAGCAGAAAATTTTGATTGCAAAAAGTGTGACGCTTTCACCCGCAACTCTTTTTTGAAAATAATTCACACAAAACTATACACAAACACCCAATATCATCCACAAATCGCTTTTTGAGGTTCTCCGCAGTCTTTTTTGGTCAAGTGCAACTTGACGAAAAAAG
>DAOLDC010000008.1:0-4663 GCA_035327525.1 Minisyncoccota bacterium
TTTATAACTTTCTCAATATTCTCCAATAAATCCATATTTTCTTTTTCGTTCATATTTAGTATTTTAACATATTTCCAAAATTCGCAATCTTAACTCGGGATATCGGCCAAAAGTAGAACTCTCGACATTGGCGACCAAATTTATTGTGCTTCCGGCTACGATTTTTCCGAGATTTTCGTCGTCGGCAGAAAAAAATTTGATAGCAGAAATTGTTCCAGCGTCTTTTGGAGAACCACCAGTTCCATTACCACCGCGATTGTGTCTAGCAACATCATTGTGCCTTACAACACTATTGTCATTTTTTTTAAAAATTAATTTCAAATGTTCTTTGTTTTTTCCGAATTTTTCGACTGTGTGCACCGAAATATTTTCAAACAAAAAAATTGGCTTTTCGTTTCCGGTTCCAAAGGGTGCTAATTTTTCTAGATCTTTGTAAAAAGAATAATTTATATCGCTGATTAATAATTTTGAATCAATAATAATTTCGATCGCAGGCTCGCCATTTAGAGTTTTTTGATAAGCTTTTTCCAGTTCAGGCTCCAAATCAAAAATACCTTTTTCCAAAACTACAAAACCGCCAGCCATTTTGTGCCCGCCAAACTCGCCAATAATTCCAGACTTTACCGCATTCATCATTTCGACCAAATTCACCATTCCATTTGATCGACACGAACCCTTGAAATCATGTCCATCGCCACGTCCCCACAAAAAAACCGGCTTACCAGTCGCCTCAACAATACTACTTGCTGCCAATCCCAACAGTGACGGTTGCCAATTTGGATTTCCCTTCACCACAATTGGCAAACTGGCGCTGGCGGAATTTTCTCCCAAAAATTTTTTTATCTCTTTTACCATCGCGGAAACTTTTCCTTTTCTTTCGTCATTTATTTTGTGTAAATGTTTTACGGTAAAATCTGCCTCGGTATCATCGTCGGTAAATAACATTTTGTAAGCCATTTCTGGCTCATCCATTCTCGACGCCGCATTGATTCTCGGAGCAATAGAAAATCCAACATCGTCCTCGACAATTTTGCTCTGATCAACTTTGCATTCGCGCAGTAATCGACAAAAACCTTTTCTTGGAGATTTTCGCATCACTGTCAAACCATATTTTGCAAAAATTCTATTTTCTCCAATCAGTGGAACCATGTCAGACAGCGTTGCAATCCCAACCATATCAAGAAGCCATTTTTCCCAGCCATCTTTTGGCCACGAATCCTTGTATCTGGATAAAAATGCTTCGTCAGATGACGTGCCTGAATCTATTTTTTCTTGACCCCGACGGATCAATGCTTGAACAACTTTGAAAATAACACCGGAACCGCAGATATTTTTGTCAGGATATTGGCAACCTGGTTGATGTGGATTTATGACAGCAATCGCGGTTGAAATATGACCGTTAGGATTGTGATGATCTGTGACAATTACATCGATTCCCAGTTCTGTTGCAAAACGAATTGGTTCGACATCACTAATTCCACAATCAATTGTAATAATCAGATTTGCACCTTGTTCTGAAATTTTTTCTATAGCGCTCGTGTTCAGTCCAAAACCTTCCTTGTTGCGATGTGGAATATAAACAAAAAAATTCAGAAAATTTATTTTGCGAAAAAAATCAGATAGAATTACTGCGCCAGGAATTCCGTCAGCATCATAATCACTATAAATACAGATTTTTTCACCCGCTGAAATTGCATCCATAATTCTTTTGATAGTGACATCTATATCTTTTAATTTGAAAGGATCACAAATTCCGGATTCAGGCGATTCAAAAAAATCATAATCGCAATTTATAAATTTTTCGGCAGACTCATTGTCGGTCAATCCGCGATAATATAACAAATGAGCCACAATATCGGAATATTTGTTCAGTTTTTGTCTGTCTGTACTATTTATTTGTGGACGGATTTGATATGACATTTCTTGATATTCTATATCATAATGACATAAAATTATGCTTATTCTACCATACCTCAAATAGATAAATTTTAATAAAAATTAGATTTTATTTTATCTGACTTTGTTATCGTTTCTGTCGGGTGTACAAAGTTTAATTCAAAAAAACATCAAATAGGAGGTCTGGAAATGATTTTTCAAGTTTTTCATATTTTTTATGTTGTTGCTTGTTTGTCGATATCTCTCTTTATTGCCACAACAATATTTGTAACAATTTTTAGAGATTAAAAAAAGAGATTAAATCAAATTAAAAAACAGCATTTAGTATTTAGCATTCAATATTCAGCGAGCGCCTGATACTATTAAACGAGAGTTTGATACTCTCGTTTTTTTATTTACAAAATTACATCTTCTCAACATCTTCAAGAATATCAATAAAAACATAAGGATTCAGGCTGGCTCGTCCGATTAATAGACCGTCGACCTCACCCGTTTCAATTATTTCTGATACATTTTCTCGATCAACACTTCCGCCATAAATAATTGGGATTTTCATTGCAATTTTTCTATCATAAATATCTGCCAAAACTTTTTTTATAAAAAGATTCATTTGATGAAGTTCGTATCCGGACATTGATTGATGACCCTTACCGATTGCCCATATTGGCTCGTAGGCAATTACTATTTTTGAAATTTCTTTTTTTTCGATTCCGACCAATGATTGTCGTAACTGATTTTCGATAAAACGAAGATATTTTCCGTCTATATCTCGATTATTTTCTCCTACGCACAAAATTGGTGTAATTCCAAAGTCGATAGCGTTTTTTATCTTTAGGGAAACCATCACGTCTGTTTCTCCGATTGAACGTCTCTCGGAGTGGCCGATTATTGCGAATTTTACGCCGAAATTCGCAAGTATTGAGGCAGAAATCTCGCCAGTTGATTCATTCTCGTTTCGAACGGAAATATCTTGAGCTCCAAAAAGAAACCGTTTTCCATCATAATTATTAGACAAGTCACCCAAAAAAATACTTGGCGGACAAATTACTGCAGTTGTTTTTTGAAATTTTATTTTTTTCTTTTTTAATTCAGAAAAAATTTTGCGTGCATCATGTAAATTTTCTGGATTCATTTTCCAATTTGCAACAATTAATTTTTTGTTTTTTGCAGTTTTTTTGTTCACTTTTTTACTTTTTGTAATTTTTTTTGGCATTTTTTTGACACTAGCGGTTATTTTGATATCTAACAATTTTACGATTTTTTTGTTATTTATGCTAGTTTTTTCTGGCGTGTCAATTTTTTTCTGACGCACTACTTAATTTAACTCTTCCCAAGAAATTGTTTGATATTGATCAGAAGTCAATGGAAATTGTGGTGGTGGTCCATATAACAAATTTGCATCATAATTTATATTTCTAATTGAATATCCAGATCCATCAGTATAGGCAAAACCATAACGACTATGCGTAGCAATCATTCCATATAATGTAATTGTGGATTTTGCGTGATGGGGCGAACATCCAGGATTTGAACTATATGGACCACGATAATAATGTCGCCCAATTCTGCCGTTCTGAGCAATCAATGCTGCATCAATTTTCAAATCTGTATCACTAAATAATCCAACATTTATATTGTTCTGTGCTATCAATCCAATAACATCTCGTCCGTCGTAATTTGTATAAAGCAAATCATCATTAATAATGATATTCCGGCGATTTGCGGTTATGTCTGGAAATCTACCAGCTGCAATAGTCAATCTGGCATTGTCAATTTGTCCAGAAACCCAAACATGATCCTCGAGAAAAATTACTCCATTTTCTGGAAAAGAATAATTTCCAAGAAGTGTATTGTTTTGTACTGACCAAGTTCCCCAACCATCCTGATTTTGATTATTGGTACAAGTACTATGTGGAACTGCGCGTAATGAAGTAACTCTAAATAAGTCAAAAGTACCATTTGTTTTCAAAAGAATTCTATAACCAAGTCCACCGGATTCAGCAAAATACCCGCCACCACTTTGGGCTTGATTTTTTAATTCTGCCAAATTACTTATCATTCCACCAAAATCCACCGCTGGAACAGGAAACTGTCTGCCAACATGAAAAATTTCAAATCTATCAGGGACATCCGCCGGCGGGAACGGATCAACCGGCACAACGTGTGTGTGAACGCCAAACTCATTTGCACCCGCATGATCAGGATCATCGTAATCTGCACGCGCGCTCGTCACCAAATTATAAGCAACACCATCAAAACGGATTCCGCCGTTGGAATGAATCGGACCAAAAACTTCCGTACCCTCACCAAATCTCATATCGGAATTTGAAACAAAAGCATATTTTGCAAAACTAGGCTTTGCCAATTGCACACGAACTGTTCTACTAACATCTGGATTTATCAAAACAGTACCAGTCGATTCAATTGTCACAACTGTTGTACCGTTTGTTGGTGGAATAATATTCAGACTAAATTGTCCTATAACATTTTCATCCTTATCCGTAACATCATGAATGTATGGTCCATTTTCTCCAGTTCCATCAGTAAAATCATTTGGTGCGTGTGCCAAATGCCATCTATAATATTCAATTCCAGATTCCGCAACATGAAAAGCTTGTTCGCGGGCAATCAATATTTGTGAAGTTTTGAAAACAACTGCAAACCAACTAGTCAAAATAACGATCAGCGATATCGCAATTATTCCAAAAACCAATGTTGTCGACAAAATCATTCCGCTATTTTTGCGATTTCCACTGTTTCCGCGATT
>DAOLDC010000008.1:4763-23717 GCA_035327525.1 Minisyncoccota bacterium
GCGTGATTCGCGATTTTTTTGTTTTTTGAAAAATAAATCATAAATTGTCTTTTAGATTACGAATCGAAACCTGCGTCGTAATTTCTAGCGGTCCAGGTGCCTCATTTGGATTTGAATCGATTATCAAAACTACTTTTATCAATCGAATATCTGAAATTGTGATTGGATATTCCAAAGGTAGACTATTTTCTGTTCCATCATAATTTGAATCAAAATAATAAAAAATATTTCCTGGTAAAATATCGTGAATTACTCTTGTAATTTTTTCGTTAGAACTATTATATACCAGAGGATTGCCAGATGGTTTTGTCACGCCTCTTTTGAAATCAGTTCCGTCCAGAAAATATCTGATTTTTTCTTTCAATCCGTCACCGTCAATATCGCTATAAAAAGAAAAGTTGGTTGCATCTGCAAATTCGATCGGATATGTGCCGAGACTAGAAGGCGTTGCGCTGCGTACTTCATTTACAAATGGCTTTATCAATTTTTTTGCTTCAGATTGATTTTGTAATCCAGTCTGAATAAATCTAGTCAATGAAAAAACATCAGATTGAAAACCGGCAATCGCAATAATTATTAATGAAAAAACAAAAACAGATACCAATGTTTCAACCAAGGTGAATCCTCTTTTTTCATTATTTTTGTAATTTTTTATTATTGTAATTTTTTTCATTTTTTATTTTTGTATTTTTTCTGAAAAGTGTTTGCGATTTTTGAAAAATGTTCGCTATTTTTTCGGTCGCATCGACTATCTATGGCGTCAGTGTAACAGAATATTCCATCCAATCGCTGTTAATCAGAATCTGCGTTTCAAAATTCTGATAATTTTCGTGACTGACTGATAAATCGTAATTACCATTACTCAATCCAGAAAAGAAAACTTGTCCTGGCGGAGAACATTCTTGCGTGAAAGTAAAAGAGGTATTGGAAATTATTGGTGTGACAGAATTATCGGCAGTTTCCAAAAATATTTTATATTTCAAATACCTGTCACCAGAATGAATTTCGGAAATTGTTTGTCCGGAAGATGTATAAAAAGTTCCCGCAGTCCCATCTGGGCCGACAAAATTCCAATTCATTTCATGCGGTTGTGGTGCGGTTTCGCCTTCTGGAATTTCTTCTGGATTTGGTTCGGCATTTGTAGCAATCTGGATTTTTATACTTTCACTTCCAGCTGTAATCGGCTGATCAACCGGATTCCAAAAAATATTTCCAAAATTTATGGAAAAAACAGCACCACCACTTCCACTGTCACCTTCGTCGGCAAAAATCTCTCCAGTATCAAAAATTGCTGATTCCAAAAAACCACTAGAACTATAATTTCCAGCAAATTGCGCTAGAGAAATTTGTCCATTTGGATTATTTATTTCTATATTACTACTAGAAAAATATGTGAAGTTATTATTTTCAAAATAATTCTGTCCCTGACCGCCCGACCAATCTGTCTGGGCAAAAAATCCTCTCTCGGTTATCAAATTACTTTCGCCCCCTGGTCCGTCAATAGAAACATTTGCACCAGAAATTGGTAATCCGGTCTGGCCGTCTATAACTTTTACCAGCAATGCGTTCGGAACACGTGGTGCCAAAATCAAATCAATAGATTGTGTGCTGTTTGGATTTATTTGCAATGGCAAAAAAGAACTAGAACCTGCCAAATGCCACGAACTTCCAATTAGGTTTATAAAATAATTATCCCATTCCAGTCCCCTGATTCCCAAAAAACCGTTTGATCCGGTAGATTTGTTTGAAGTATATTTGTAAACATTTTCGCCAATCATTTTTGAACCCTGAATATTGAAATTTATATTCGGAATTCTTTCGCAAGTATTTTTTCTAGTATAAATATCCAAATCACTCAATCGATCTATCGCAAAACTGATTTGAGTAACCTGTCCAGCTACAACGTTGGCGTGAGGAGAATTTGGCAAAGGATTTGCTGAATCACCAATAGTATATGTTTTGTCAGTCGAATAATTTTCTCCACTAGAAACAGTTATTTGATAAGCTGAATTTCCAGGCGGTGCATCAATCAATTGAAACATTCCAGAATTGTTTGTTGTTTCTTGAATAAAAATATTTTCTGAGCCACTATTATTTTCAATCAAAACATCAACTCCCTGCAACGGCTGACCATTTGCATCAAAAACCTGCACGAACAATGCTCCATTATTACTATCTGATTCCAGCCCAATTGGTGCAACTCGTGAATAAAAATGCATTTCTTCTGTATATGAGCAATTTGTACAATAAATTGTAATTTGAACAGATTTGTAATCAGCTGGTGACAAATCATTCGGTGAACCACCAATAGTTCCATCAAAAGGGTCGTCTATATTTCTGACGCTAGTCAAAATAGTAAAATCTATTCCAGAACGAGACATTATTTGCTCACGTGTAATTTTTCCTACAGGAATTCCATTGACTATTCCAACATCGGAATATGGCAAGTTTCGAACTATTTCTATTTGTTCGTTCGCCAAATTTACTGCAGCATTTTTTATTCGCAAAACTTTTACTGCTTCAACTACTTTCAAAAATCCACCATACGCCATAACCGACACAAGAACAAATATTGCTACGCCGACCAGCGTATCAATCAAACCAAAACCTTTTTTATGACAAGAACTCATTACCCTATATTGTAATGGTTTTCTTCAAAATTTCAAAATCTTTTTTGAGCATAGGCAAATTTGTTCTATTATAAATAGCGACTGCTGGATGATACAGTGGAATAATTATTATTTCGTTAGAATCTTTTTTTGTTTTTTTTGAAATTGCTGGCGAGTCAATTGTAAAAATTTTGCCGTGAATTTTGCCAATCGGTTCTATTTTGTCAGCTAGACCAAACTTTTCCATAATGTATTGCATCGAAAATCTGCCAAGCGTTGCAATAATCTGCGGTTTTATGATTTCTATTTGTCTATCCAAAAAAGGTGCGTAGATTTCTATTTCCTCTGGTTTTGGGTCACGATTGTTGGTGGGGCGATCCTTCACAATATTTGTTATGTAGACATCTTCACGACGAATAGAAACATGATTCAATAATTCATCTAGAATTTTTCCTGAAGCTCCGCAAAAAGGTTGGCCAGTTTTTGCTTCATTTTTTCCTGGCGCTTCACCGATAAACATAATTTTTGCATCATGACTACCACTACCGATAACTGGAAAAACTTTGTTCGCGATTCGATCCGCGTACAGTGGTGATTTTTTTAGATCAAAAATTTCATCACGAATAGTTTTCATTTCAGAAAGTTTTACTGAAGTTTTTGCTGAGGGTTTTGTCGTGTCAATTTTTTGTTTCATTTTTAATAAATAGTAGCACAAAAAATGGCACGCCACACAGCAAGGGGTCTTGAATTAATATAAACAAAACCACAAGGACTTTTTGAGTTCTTCCGCAGTCTTTTTTGGTCAAGTGCAACTTGACGAAAAAAGGAGACGAGGACCTGAACTCAAAAAGCTCTGGTGGTTTTGTTTGTTAAAAATTAAATTCCTTCTACCAAACTATACATCGGACCAATCATTGATAGTGCAAAAAAGCCAACAACAATACCAACAATTACCATCAGAACAGGTTCGACAATTGTTGAAATGTTTTTTGTTTTTTGGTCGACTTCACTTTCATAAAAATCGGCAACCTCCAATAACATTCCGCCCATTTCACCGGTTTCTTCACCTACTGCCATCATTTCGGAGACGAATGCTGGAAACAAATCATCGTTTTCTGCAAACACGCTAGAAATTGGCAAACCGACTTGAATATTTTTTTCGGCTTTTTCTATAACTCTTTTGTAATAAATATTTTGGACAACTTCTTTTGTAATTTCAAGCGAACGAACAAACGGGACGCCAGCGCCCAATAGTGATGCCAATGTTCTGGTTGTTCTGGCAGAATTTATTTCTCTAACTAGTGGAGAAATCAACGGCGACTTGATCAAAAAAAGATGAAAATATTTCTTGCCGTTTTTTGTTTTTAATAAATATGAAAAAGTAAAAATAAAAATAACAATCAGGATCAAAACCAAAGCAAAATTGTTTTGCAAAAAATCACTCAATCCGATTATAAATCTAGTGCTGGCTGGTAATTCGATGTTTAATTCTGCAAAAGTACTAGTCAATGTCGGCACAACATAAATCAACATAAAAAATCCAATCAAAATCATCGCAAAAATAATAACCGCAGGATAAACCATTGCTCCGCGAACTTTTTTCTTCAACAAATAATTTTTTTCCATTTGTTCGGCGGTAACGCGTAATGACTGAACCAAATTTCCAGACTCTTCTCCGGCTCTGACCATAGATATCATCAATGAAGTAAATATTTTTGGAAAAGTTGCTAGTGCGTCTGACAAACTGGAGCCTTTTTTGACCTTATCATTTACGGTTTGTAGGACTGACTTCAATTTTTTGTTTTTTGCTTGGCGATGCATTACTGACAATGCGCGCGTTAATGACAATCCAGCCTTTATCATAGCCCCCAAATTTCGATACATTATTATTTTGTCATGTTCAGAAACAGTTCCGAAACTTTTGAAATAATTAGAAATATTTTTTATGCCGAATTTTGATGCTGGTTCAGCAAAAATCAGATTCATTTGTTCTGATCGCAGATCTTTGTTCAAAGCAAGTTCATTTTCGGCAATTTTTTTGCCTTCTATCAATTCCCCATTTTTGTTTATTGCTTTGTAATGAAATTCTATTGTCATTTTGTTGTAAAATTATTTAAAATAATCAAAAAATTATTCCGAAACAACACGCAAGACTTCTTCTATTGTTGTAATTCCCAAAACAGATTTGTAAATTCCGTCTTCAATCATTGTTAACATTCCTTCGGCTCGTGCTTGAGATTCTATTTTTTCGGCAGAAGCGTTTTTTATAATCAATTCTCTAATTGGTTCTGAAACTTTCAAAATTTCCTGAATACCAATTCTGCCGGAATATCCATCATCATCGTCTTTTGTTGTTGGTTTATAAAAAGGAATTTTTGTCCATTCAGTATCTGGTTTTATAATTTTTTCATCAACCAACGCTTTGTGAACCATATCCAAATTGGCAACCTTCTTCAATTGATCGACGCCGATTTTTTTCAAAAAATATTTTTCTTTTTTTGAATTCAGTTTTCTAACCAATCTCTGAGCAATTATTACTTTCAAAGTAGAAACCAAAAGAAATGCCTGCGATCCCATATCAATCAAACGCGGAATTGTTCCAGCCGCCGAATTCGTGTGCAAAGTCGATAAAACCAAGTGCCCAGTCAACGATGCATTGATCGCCAAATTAGCGGTTTCTCCATCGCGAATTTCTCCGACCATAATTATGTCTGGATCTTGTCGCACTAGCGATCGCAAACCAGAAGAAAAAGTAAATCCAATATCCGGCTTGACCTGTGTCTGATTGATTCTCTGCATTTGATATTCGATTGGATCCTCAATTGTAGAAATATTTACATCTGGCGTATTCAACAAATCCATCAATGTATAAAGTGTTGTCGTTTTTCCAGAACCTGTTGGACCGGTGGTCAAAATCATTCCGGTAGTCTGTTTCAGAGAATCGTGAACCAATTCCAGACCGTCGCCATGAAAACCAAGCGATTCAAGGGTAAATCCACCACCACCTTCGCGCAAAATACGCATCACAACTTTTTCTCCATGAGAAATTGGTAAAATCGAAACACGGAAAGAAACTTTTTCTCCATCCAAATCCATTTTGAAACGACCGTCCTGTGGTAATCTTTTTTCATCAATTTTCAAACTTGATAAAACTTTTATTCGGGCGACGATTGCGGGACCGGAAATTTTTGGCAACATCATGGCGTCGTGTAGTAAACCATCGACACGATAGCGTACAATGACGTCTTTTTCGGATGGTTCGATGTGGACATCGGAGGCACCCTGAATTATAGCGTGCTTCAATAATGTATCGACTATTTTTATAACAGGCAGATCGGTTGCGATTTTTTGTAAATCCTCAGAATTCTCTGATCCCCTATCTTCCAGCGCTTTTGTTTCTTTTTTTATTATGTCGCCAAAATCGTCTTTTAGACTTTTTTGATATTGGATAATCGCTTTTTTCAAACCATCAGTTGATGTTAGTCTAGGTAAAATTTTTAAACCAGTTTTTTTTGTAATAAAATCAATTGCAGACAAATTGTCTGTATTCAACATCGCCACTTCTAATTTTTTGCCTTCTTTTGCATACGCGACAATATTATTTTTTCTGGCGATTGGTTCTGGAATCAAATTCAAAATTTCAAAAGGAATTTTTTGGGAACCAACATCAATAAATGGAATTCCAAGAATGTAGGCTTGTACTCTTTTGAGCTCATCCTCAGAAACAATTCCCTCACTGACCAAATAATCGCTAACACTTTTTTTATCATCACCTGCAATAGCAGAAACAGCATCATCCCAAACATCTATGGTAATGATACCCGAATCAATCATAAATTCTTTTAATTTATTTTCATCGATGAACATTTGTGATAATTATATCATATCTGTATTATTTGCACTCATTCTACAAGCATGTTAATATACTTTAATCAGTAAAGGATAGTCTGCCAGAAATGGCGGGCTAATTTTTTTAAAAAAGAGTGCTGGCAGTGAAGTAATTGTTGTGTAAAAAAGATTATTATAAAAATTAACAAAATTAACATGTTCGATTTAAAAGTAATGAATGCGGTTTTGTCACAAATGGAAGAAGAGCGCGGTATTCCAAAAGCAAAAATCCTAGAGGCGATAGAAATGGCTCTAGGAACTGCATACAAAAAAGAGTTTGGAAAAAAAGGTCAAATAATAAAGGCCAGTTTTAACTTGGATTCTGGCGATGTGGAATTTTGGCAATCAAAAATTGTTGTCGAAAAAGACGGAATAATAATGGACGACGAAGAATACGATCCAACTACAATAAAAGAGGGTGATGAGCCCAAGCCTCGTTATAATCCGGAGCATCATATATTGATAGAAGAAGCGCGATTAATAAAAAAAGAAGTACGAGTTGGCGACGAATTAAACTTTCCGCTAGAAAAAAAGAGTGATTTCGGCCGAATAGCTGCACAAACAGCAAAACAGGTTATAACCCAGAAAATCCGTGAGGCGGAAAAAGTTTCAGTAATTTCAGAATTTGGTGAAAAAGAAGGTGAGATCGTATCCGGAACTGTAGAGAGAATTGAGCGCGGTACAATATATCTAAACATGGGTAGAGCTGTTGGAATGTTGTCATATGATGAACAAATTCCTGGAGAAAGATTCAAACAAGGAGAAAGGGTCCGCGCCTACCTATTTAGAGTGGACGAAACAAATCGCGGTGTATTTTTGAAATTATCCAGATCTCATCCAAAATTTTTGGAAGAATTATTCAGAGCAGAAGTTCCAGAAATGTCTAACGACACAATAGAAATCAAGGCAATTGCCAGAGAAGCTGGTTCCAGATCGAAAATCGCAGTGAAATCTATAGACGAACATGTTGATCCGGTTGGTGCCCTAGTTGGTCAGAGAGGTGTCAGGGTCAGTACAGTTATGTCAGAACTTGGTGGTGAAAAAATAGATATAATAGAGTGGTCAGAAAACCAAGAGGAGTTCATAGCTGAAGCACTTTCTCCAGCAAAAATAATAGAAATGAAAATGGATACTGACGCAAAAACAGTAAAAGTAAAAGTGGCATCAGATCAGCAATCGTTGGCGATTGGTAAAGGTGGGCAAAATGTTCGCCTAGCTGCAAAATTGACTGGTTGGAAAATAGATATTATATCGGATCAGGTACAAAAAGAAGATCCTGAAGTGATTGAAGTTGCAGATACTACAAAAGTTGCTGACGCAAAAGAAGTTGCAGATTCTGCAGAAGTAGATGCAACAGAGGAGAAATTATAAATAATTAATCAAAAAATATGAATCTTTGGCACGAAATATCAAGGGGTAACAAAATTCCGGAATTAATAAATGTGATTGTCGAAATCCCGGCTGGTTCAAACAACAAATACGAAATAGACAAAAAAACTGGTTTGATTTCTCTAGATAGAGCAAATTATACATCTTCTGCATATCCATTCGATTACGGATTTGTTCCACAAACACTTTGGGATGACAACGACCCGTTAGATGTTGTTATTTTAACAACATTTCCACTATATCCCGGAATTTTGGTGCAAGTTAGACCGATTGCTGTAATTGAAATGATTGATGATGGAGAATCGGATTACAAGGTTATTGGTGTACCAAATGATGACCGTCGTTGGGAAGACACTCACGATTTGCAAGACATTAGTAATCATAGAATAAAAGAAATTTCACATTTCTTCAGAACATACAAACAATTGAAAAAAGACGGTGAAGAAGTTCAGGTAGAAATAAGAGGTGTAAAAGGTAGAGATGAGGCAATTAATGCCATCAAAAAAAGTATTGAAACTTATGACAAAAAGTATGGCAGTCCGAAAAATGACTAGATAATTAGCCACAAAAAACTCATTCAAAAAATCCGTTCAAAAAAACGGTTTTTTTGTATAAAAAAATATATATTTTTATATAATAATGTATAATAAAAACATGAAAAAAATATTGTATTCATCATTAATTATTATATGTATTACCATTTTTGTTGAGGGTGTTAGTGCACAAGTTTTTATACCGCCAATTAACGAAATTCGTACCAGGACAGTTGATTCAGTCGAAAGAGTTGAGAATAGAAATCAGATAATCGAAAACCAGCAAAACAATATCAGTGCTAGACAAAATATTTCACCAGCATTAATTAGAGAAAGAAACGAAAATATAGAAAATAGACAGGGCATAACGGATATGCGCACAGAAGCTAGAATCAATTCAGTAAAAATAATTGCAAAAAATTTATCAATGAGGTTACTAAATGTTATTTCCTCAATGGAGCAGTTAGCGAGCAGATTCGATGAAAGGTTAGATTTTTTTAAAGAGATGGGTGTAAATGTTGATCAACCAAAAGAAAAAATTGCAGACGCAAAGATACAAATATCCATCTCAAAAGATTTGGCTGAAAATATTGAATCAAAAATTTTAGATGTAATTTTGAATGAAAAAAATGATAGAGAGGAAATTGCAATAATATTGAGAGAAGTTTCTGAATCAATTAATGCGTCGAGATCACTACTTAACGAAGCATTACGATTATTTAATGCGTCAGTAAAAGAGCTTCGCGATCTAGAAAATATTAAAAGCGAATAAGAAATAATAAAAAATCATAAATATGAATCCAGAAAATAATAATCTAAAAAAAGAAAAAAACGGTGAGGGTGAAGTAGGCCCATTAATAGGATCAATAATAATAATTTTATTAATAGCGATTGGTGGTTTTTATTATTTCAAATCAGTAGCAGAAAAAAGAAATGGCGTTCAACAAAACATGACTCCAGAAGATGAAATTGAGGTTTTGAATGCAGAAATTAATTCACCAGAATTAGAAAAAATAAATCAGGAAATTGACGAATTTCAAAAACAAATAGAAGAAGCAATAAACAATATATAGCCAAAAAAGAACAAATAGTATAGACTCGTTTACATTATCTATATTTTTAATATTAAATAAAAAATGTCAAAACAAAAAATCGAATACAAAATAAAAGAAAAAAAAGAAACCAACGTTGATATGACTCTGGAAATTTCAGTATCAAAAAAAGTGATGGATACCTTTCGATCACCAGCAATAAAAAAAATTGGTAAAGAAATAGAAATCAAAGGTTTCCGAAAAGGTATGGCACCAGAAAAAATGATTGTAAGTACGGTTGGTGAAATGAAAATAACAGAAGAACAGTCCTACCAAATTATTAACCAATTATTACCAACCTTGGTTGAAGAAGAAAAAATAAATGCACTAACTAGTCCACAAATTTCTATCACAAAAATTTCCCCAAGTGATGATTTGGAATTCAAGGCAGTATTTATTCTGATGCCAAAAATAAATTTGCCTGACTACAAAAAAATAGCACGTGCAGTAAAAAAATCTGAAGAAGTAAAAATTACCGAAAAAGAAATTTCCGATTACATTGACTACATCAGAAAAAATCGTGCAGAGAGTGATTACATGCGTAGAAAAACTTCTGGAGAAAAAGTTGATGAATCGGAAAAAAACAAACTGCCAGAACTTAATGATGAATTCATAAAAACTTTGGGAAATTTCAAAACGGTTTCTGAATTCAAAAAAGAATTGGAAAAAAATATGCTGGAAGAAAAAACTAGCAAAGAAAAAAATCGTCGCCGAACAGAGATAATTGAAAAAATAATTGCCGAAGCAAAAATTGATTTGCCAGAATTAATAGTTCAGGAAGAACTAGAAAGAATGCTACAACAATATCAATCGGATATTGAAAAAATAGGAATAAAGTTTGAAGATTATTTAAAGGAAATAAAAAAGACAATAAATGATCTAAAAAAAGAATGGCACACGGATGCTGTGAAACGCTCAAAAATGAATCTAATTTTGCCAAAAATTGCCTTGGAGGAAAAAATAAAGCCAGATGCTCACAGATTGGAACATGAAATGAAGCACGTAATTGAACATCATAAAGATGTGGACCAGAACAACGCGCGGCTATATTTTACGCATATTTTGACCAATGAAGCGGTTTTTGAATTCCTAGAAAACCTCTAATTAGGGCCGTAAAAATTCAGAGTTAAAATCTTTCTAAAGAAGTTCTAAATTAATTCTAAAATCTTTCTAAAGAACTTTCAAAATACCCGTGGAACTGTATAAGCTGTGTATAAACAGTGAATAGTTGGCGAGGCTGTTGTGGTGTGTTACCAATTTAACAATGTTTCTAGCCATACAAATCAATTGTTATTCACAAAAACCAAAACAAAGCGTTCTCATAATTTGATTTTATATTTAGTTTTATTAATATGTAGTAGTAATATAGTTATAATGAGTAGTAATAAAATAGAAGTACCGCAGTAATGTAGTGACGAAGTAACAATAAAAGATTTAAAAAAATAACCAAAAACAAAACCATGCTTATACCAACCGTAATAGAAAAAAGTCAGTTTGGAGAAAGGGCCTATGATATTTATTCCAGACTTTTGAAAGAAGGAATAATCTTTTTGGCTGGACCGATTGATGATCACACCGCAAACATAATAATTGCCCAATTTCTTTTTCTTCAATCTGAAGATCCAAAAAAAGATATACAACTTTATATAAATTCACCAGGTGGATCTGTAACTGACGCAATGGCAATAATGGACACAATGAATCATGTCAAAAATGATGTCTCAACAGTTTGTGTTGGTATGGCAGCCAGTGCAGCAGCATGGATTCTATCTTCAGGAAAAAAAGGAAAAAGATTTGCATTACCAAATGCAGAAGTAATGATTCATCAGCCACTGGGTGGTGTTCAGGGTCAAGCATCAGACATTGCAATTTCTGCAAAAAGAATTTTGGAAATGAAAAAAACTTTGGTAGACATGATGTCAAAAAATACCGGCAAGCCTGCATCACAAATTGAAAAAGATGTTGATCGAGATTTTTTCTTGTCTGCTGACGAGGCAAAAAAATATGGAATCATTGATAAAGTTATTTCATAAATCATGGGCAAAAAATAAATAAATTTTAGAAACAAAAAAACTCAACTACAAACAAAAAAGGGGTACGAAATAAAAAATCGTACCTCTTTGACTTTATATTACAAAAAATATAATATGAAATTATTAGCAAATAAAAAACAAAATCGCCTCAAAATTTCTTTTACTGTAACACAAAAAAATCAAGTAATTCAGACCAAAAATGAGACTCGCAAGTAACGGCAAAATAGCAAAAGGAACATAAGTGGTGATTTAAAAAAATGGAATTATTAATAGTGTTATTGATTGCAACTGCCGCCGGTTTGGTTGGAATCGTGATTGGTTGGTTTTTGAGATTTATTGTTGCATTGGGTAAAAAGGGTTCAATGGAATTGGAGATAAAGGAAAAGTTATTGGAAGCTCGTGAAGAGGTAGAAATAATAATCAACGAAGCAACAGAAAAGGCTAATGAAATATTGAGAGAAGCAAAGGAAGAAGCAAAAAAAGAAGAGGAGAGATTACAAAAAACAGAAGATCGATTGATTGCAAAAGAATCCCTTCTTGATGAAAGACAGTCGGGAATCGATACTGAGTCGGAAGAATTAAAAAAGAAAACCGATGAAACAGAATTATTGCAAGCAAAATTACAGAAAACGATTACAGAAAAAACAGAAGAACTACAAAACATTTCTGGTTTATCGCGAGAAGACGCTAGAAATGAATTATTGAAACAGATTGAATTGGAAATGGATCAGAATTTACAAAACAGAATTCAAAAAATTGAATTAACTGACAAGGAAATTTTTGATAAGCGTGCTAGAAATATTTTGATTTCATCAATTGAAAGACTTGGTACTTCTGTTTTTTCTGATGCATTCACTTCTACTGTGACATTATCTAACGAAGAGACAAAAGGAAAAATAATTGGAAAAGATGGTAGAAATATAAAAACCTTCGAAAGACAAACTGGTGTAGAATTAATTATTGATGATACTCCTGGAATAATTACAATTTCCACCTTTGATCCGATTCGTCGAGAAATCGCAAAACTTGCACTAGAAAATCTTATTTCTGACGGCAGAATTCAACCAACAAAAATAGAGGAAGAAATAGAAAAAGCCAAAAAAAACATAAACAAAATCATAAAAGAAAAAGGCGAGAAAGCCGCATTCGAATGTGGGGTGGTGGGATTGGATCCTAGAATTTTACTTATACTTGGCAGATTACACTTCCGAACCAGTTATGGACAAAATGTTCTACAACACTCAATAGAAATGGCTCATTTATCAGGCATGATTGCAGAGGAAATTGGGGCGGATGTAAAAATTGCAAAAGCTGGAGCATTAGTACACGACATCGGAAAAGCAATTGATCATGAGGTTCCGGGTTCTCACGTCGAAATTGGTCGCAGAATTCTACAAAAATTCGGTGCTGACGAAAAAATCATAAAAGCGATGCAATCTCATCATGAGGAATACCCTTTTGAGACTCCGGAATCAGTCATTGTATATGTTGCTGACTCCATTTCTGGCGGTAGACCTGGCGCTAGAAGGGATTCTATAGAAAACTATCTCAAAAGGCTTGGTGAATTGGAAGTTGTGGCAGATTCATTCCCTGGTGTGGAAAAATCATACGCCATACAGGCTGGCCGTGAAATCAGAATTTTCGTCAAACCAGAAATTATCTCTGATTTAGAAGCAAAAAATATGGCCAAGAATATAGCCAAAAAAATAGAAGAAGACTTAAACTACCCAGGAGAAATAAAAATCACTGTAATTCGTGAAAACAGGATAACAGAATACGCGAGATAGTATTTTTGTGATTAAATTTGTGTAGAAATTTCAGCAAATTTTTACGATTAATCAAAAAACCTTTTGCTTGCAACACAAAATAAGGTTTTATATACTTATAGTAGTGCTAAAACGATGTTTAGGCACGTGCCATTAAAAGCTAATCGTCCCCAATAGCACAATTGTGGACAAAAAAAATTATATGAATAAAGCAAATATCGTAGAAAAAGTTCATCAATTACTTGGTGGAACAAAAGTTCAAGCAGAGCAAGTTGTAGACACTGTGTTTGATTCAATTGTTGCTTCTATCAAATCAGGAGAAGAAGTATCAGTTGCTGG
Organism: Minisyncoccota bacterium; assembly: GCA_035327525.1. Lineage (GTDB taxonomy): Bacteria > Patescibacteriota > Minisyncoccia > Phycocordibacterales > JAACPR01 > JAKLEX01. The sequence goes on from DAOLDC010000008.1 coordinate 18,412, forward strand.
ATTTGGTATCTTTAGCTCAAAAGACAGAGCTGCAAGAACCGCCAGAAATCCAAGAACAGGTGAATCAATCACTGTTCCTGCAATGCGAGTTCCAAAATTCCGAGCTGCAAAAGCTTTGAAAGAGGCTGTCAAATAACTCAATCAAAATTTCAAAAAAGCACTGTCGCTGACGAGCGATGGTGTTTTTTTTATTTCAAATAAAATATTTCAAAATAAAATAAGAAAACCCGACACAAAACAAAAGTGTGCCGGGTTCCGATTGGACGCTATTTCGGAAAGCGTTGGTGGAAAATACCACAATTTTTGATCGGAAGAACCAAGTTCCAAGGGTCCAAAAGGACCGAGGTTCTTAGTTCCGAACGCTAACCTGCGAGGACAGCCGACAGGTGGTTGTCATAGAAGCCACGTAGTCCAACCAAGTAGTAGCCCCAATACCACTGACCGTTGCCCCAGTACAAATACAGGACGCAACTGTTACCGAACGGGTTCCGTAGGATAGTTCCATCGAAGAAGATGCAGCGAGTATTCCCGTTGATCTTCTCCTTCCACGATTCGGGTATCAGACTTTGATCTTCCCAAAAAGTTTGGGACATTTTCGCGTCAAGGCGAATACGTCCATCCATCTTCAGGCGTTTCAGTTTCTCTTCTCCCCTGATCGATGTTTCACCGTCCTCCAGCATATCCACGTACTGGACCTTGGACAAGTCAAGCTCGGTGATGGCAAGTGAACGCTCATCTTCTTCGACGATCTTCCATTCATTTCCGAGGCTGTTGATCTTTTTCGGATCAAAGGGCTTCGATCGGTCGATGATAATTTTACTGACATCACCGATAATAACACGGCAACCATTCGCCACAAAAGCGGCAAAACGGCGACCACGTTCAATCGGCGGAAGTTCGAGGAAATCTTGGATTTTCCGCCGATCACCCCGGATTTCATCCCACGGTGTGTCGAGCGTGAACGAACCAATGAGACCACGAGCTTGACCATTTGTGACGGCTTTACTCATATTGCTATCTGTCCTTTCTGTGCGCTTCACCATCATCAAACTTTATGATGACAGCTTTACGCTCTATGGTTTTTCACCACAGTTCTGTAAATTAAATATTAAATTTAAAAAATATTCACAAAACTGTGGTGAATCGCAAGTTTTATAAAAGTTCTATTTCAAAATCAATTATATACACAAAAAGTACTTATGTCAAGCAAAAAAATAGCAAAATCGTTGATTCCAAGTGAAACCAGCTCTTTGTTTTATGTGCGGGATAGGGGAATCGAACTCCTGACCTCAGTTTGGAAAACTGATGTTTTACCATTAAACTAATCCCGCAACGACGAACTTATAAAAATATACCAAAAAAAATATAAAAACGCAAAAAAAAATTTTGGTTGTGGTCTAGAGCAATGATAACGACGAGTGTGATGATGATGGCGGGGTGATGGAAAGTATTGAAATTTAATATATAATTTGTTTATGCCATTTTTACTTAGAATTATATTACAAAGACTACTTTTGTTTGTTTATTCTGTTTTGGTTTTTCTTGGAATTGCTCCAGAAGTTCACATGAACACTGAGGAAGAAAATCAGGCAATTCAGGAAAGTCGTAGAGAAACAATAAGTGAAATAATTTCAGAACGCCCGACCGAGGGTCAATTCGCTGAAATCGAAAAAAGAGACGAGGATAACAAACCTACCACCGAAAATTTAGAAAAGGTTGATCCGACAATACCAACAGATTCAATCATTCCAACACAACAAACAATCACGCAACCGCCAATTCCTCAAATAGTAATTCCTCCAACTGCCGTTCAGCCGATAGTTCAGCCGATAGTTCAGCCGATAGTCCAACCACCTATAGTAATCACACCGCCAACTGAGCCAGTAATTACAATTCCCAAATTACCAGAATCGACAATTCAACAACAAAAAGTGTCTTCGATAGAAGATGTTGTGGTTAATACTGTCTGTACCGAAAGATTTGGTAATTCTATAAGTGTTTCTACAGGAAGCGGAGTTATTATCTCATCGCAAGGCGTTATTTTGACCAACGCGCATGTTGCACAATTTTTTCTTCTACAAGATTATAACAAAAGTGTTAGCTGTGCTATTTATAGAGAAAATATTCCAACATATGGATATAAAGCAGAAATTTTATATATTTCAAAGGGCTGGATAAATGATAATTATAAATTATTAAGAGAAAAATTAGCAAAAGGTACAGGAGAAAATGATTACGCTCTGTTATACATTACAGGAAACACAAATCCCGTACTACCAGTTCCTCAGTCATTTCCAACAGCAAGAATAGAGGCCAATTACACAATTTCAGCCGGTGATGAAGTGATTGCTGCGGGTTATCCTGGTGGTCCAAGTAGTTTGTCTGAAATAACAAAGTCGGTAAAATTCAGAAAAGCTTTTTTGGATGTAATAGAGGTATTTACATTTGGTAGAAATAATCCGGATGTCTTTACTATTTCAAAATCAGAAGTTGGGGCGAAGGGTGCATCTGGTGGAGGAATATTTTTACCAGATACTTCAAGAAATCTTGATTTGATTGGCGTAATTGTTACAACAGATGGAACAAGTGGTAACGCAAGAATCAATGCAATAACAACTGATTACATCAGAAGAGCATTAACAAATGAGTCCGGAAACAATCTGGAATACTATCTAAGTGGAAATCTGAATGCAAAATCACAACAATTCAAATCAGCGAATTTGGCAGATTTGGCTTCCCTACTTATTTCGAAATAGAAGCGAACTAATTTTTCGCGAATTTTTGACTTATTTTGATCAATTCTTCAAAATTGTCACCGTCCTGAAATTTATTATTTTTTTCGAATCCACAAGTGATACATTTGTGTCTGATAAAAAATTCATCACTATTATTGTGAAGTAGTATCGGCTCCATCAATCCCCCACATTTTTCGGCACGATCGCCAGGGTTGATATCGACATGTTTTGACCACAAACATTTCTTACAATGATTTGTATACCCATTTCCAACATTAGCAAAACCACATTTTTCGCAAGAAAAGTCCTCTACCCTTTTTTGAAATTTTTTTTGGTTATTCATGTTTATTTTTTCACATCAAGCTATTCAATAATTTCCTATAAATTATACCTGATTGCGAGAACGCGGGAAGCCCTGATATCAAAAAAAATGCTAACATTTTATTTGATATATCTCCATTTTTCGTGTAGTATTGCAAAAGGCCACAATAACGGAGCGTGGTGTAACGGCTAACATGTTCGCTTTGGGAGCGAATGACTCCGGGTTCGAATCCCGGCGCTCCGACCATTATTTATCGACTTATAGATAAGTTCAATGAAAAAAGTTTTTTGTTACTGAATATCTTTTCTACGTTTTGTTGTCTATAAGATCTAAATTTGTAAAAAATATACCTGTTAACAAGGTTAAGTATATTTTTAAATCAAATAAGTTAGAGTTTATTAAATTAAACTAGTTTCTCGTGTTTTTCAACAAGCTCAATAAGCTTTTGCCGCATATCATCCTTATTGTATTTTCTTAAGTGTTTTACTCCATGAAGCTCTATCAATATTTCACCTTCCTCTGGAATTGATGACCATATTCGATCATCTTCTAGAACAGTTTTGGCTGCAGCAATAAATTCGGCACTCTGGACCTCACCTTTACGAACATTAAAACCTACCGATGTTTTAGATATGCAACCCAAGTCAAATATCAATGATTCTATCTCATTTCTGATGCTATATCTTTCTTGTTTTCCGGCAATTTCATTTATTATTTTTTCCATATTTTTATTAATATTAATAAACTCATTATATATATAACAAGATGGGTGGTCAAGGTCTACTATTTAAATACAATAATTGAATCACCATTTTCCATACCACTTAAGAGAATCAAATTTAATGCCTAAAATATACTAAAAAAAATTACGGGGTTCAACCATTATTTGAGAAAATATGTATGAACAAATTTATAGCTACAATATCACCCCTACACACTACCCCAAATTTGCATTGGGAATATAATTTATGATTGGATAATTGGCGCCGTCGACAAATACCACAGTCACGACATCAATCTGGAAAAAGGAATTCTGTAATCCCCTTTCGGACAAAAATAATTGAGAAGTTTTTTCGATTTTCCTGATTTTTCTGTTATCGACATTTTCTTCTGGAACATGTCCTTTATAAAAACCGCTGATCGCTGATAAGTTTTCTGAATTTGTTACACGTGAAACACTTTTGACCTCAATAAAATGTATTGTTCGACCCTTTTCGGCCACAATATCTATTTCACCAGTATTTCTAGTATAATTTCTGGCAATTATTGAAAAACCATGTTTCACGAGAAACATTTCTGCGTAACCCTCACCCAGATCACCCAATTTTCTTTTCTTGCTTGGCATGTTTCATGTGTAACATATTTGGACCAAAATTATCTATAAAATAGATTAAAATAATACTAAATTTTCAAGCAGAAAAAACCGCCGATTGAACATAGTATTTTAACCTTATTTATAGCCACATAACTGACTGTTGCCCAAAATAGGCGAAAAAGAGTGTAAAATAACATAAATCCGCACAAACTCACAAAAATATGTTTCACGTGAAACGTTTTACGTGAAACATCGTCCTCTAAAACTGATAAAAGTCATATTATTAGCCATTTGAATATTTCTAAAGGTCAAAAATGGGTCGAGTTACATGTCTTTTACCCACATATCCCCAAAGTTATCCACATATTGCGCAAAAAGTATATTTTTAGCCATTTATAATGGACATATCGGACAGTTGTGCGGGTAGGGAGAATCGAACTCCCGTCTTATCCTTGGCAAGGACACGTTCTACCACTGAACCATACCCGCATTGATTTCCAAATTATAATCTCTTTGCATAAAAGCTTCAAGGTAACAATACTGGAAATCTTAGTTAATTTAAAAGCGAATGAATATTCACTCAAACATCGCAAAATTTAATCTGTGTGAATTAATTCCTTGAACTTATAATCATTAAAATAAATATAAGAAAAAGCAAAAATTAACGGCAATAAATAAGACCAAAATTTTGTTTGATCAAATCCTTCAAATGTAAACATATCAGTCAAACTCCAAACTCCTCGCCAAATATAAATCAGCGAAATACCGCTCAAAACAAGGTTTAAATTCTTATTTCGATTTACAAAACCTCTAAATTTTTCAATCATGTCTATAAAGATATCATAACTTCTCAAAAAAGAAAAATTATTTAATCATTTTTTTGTGCACTCGGCAGGATTCGAACCCACAATAACGGTTCCGAAGACCGTTGTGA